>DRHS01000050.1 GCA_011053095.1 Bacteroides sp. | reverse complement strand
TTAATTGGGCTGTTTCTGGTGATTTTCTAAACATAATATGTTCATTAAGCTAATGAATCAAGATACGAATAATTATCTAATTATACAACTAAATATCTGACTATTAATATTTTATACTCGTGTAGGACTTTTCGGAGTGGACTCAAGATATTCATTATTCTGCTTTTATTACTGCAATCCAGTGCCCTTCTGTGGGACAGGTAAGATCAAGGGAGTTTCCTGACCTGAATTTCTTTTTACCTGACCATTTTGAATTCAATACATCCAGCCATTCCACGCTGCCCCCATTCAGGATATCATAAATATTCAGGTACGCCGTTCCGCCCTTCGGAAAATATACTACATACTCTTTGCCCGGAGAGGCCATGCAATAAGCCTCGGCATTTTCAGTTCCAAGTATGAGTTCGTTCTCTGGTTTTCCCCTGTATACATTTACTTTATCACTCAATTCTCGCATACTGCGGATAACTGCCCGGGCCCTCTCGTTAAGTCCCTGGCCGCTGGTGGGCCTGTGAAACCGGGTTGAAGCGCATCCCATTAACACATTTCGAATAAATGCTTCCGTTGCCTGCCGTGTAGTCTTATGCCTTCCGCCATCGTTGCCATAGACCTTGACATTATTCAACGGTCTCAGGTATCCAAGCTTTTCAAGCCTTTTCATCTGTGTGATTCCGTTGTTCCAATGGATTGCACCCGTATTATGGTTATTCTGCGATATGTCTATGAATGCATAGGTTTCCGGGTGATCCATAGTCTCGTAATGCTGTGGGTGAGAGAGATCCCATGCATCCCACATTTCTGTACAAAGCACCTCCTTATCCTCCATCAAAGCTTTCATACGTATATATTCAGCCCAGAATTTTCCCCAGTCAGAGGTTACCGTTGTCTCATTGTCCATGCAGTACAGGATGTTATCATGCCTCAATGAATAGGAAAGTAATTTATCAACAAAGCGCTGCTGAAAGCTCAAAAGTCTTGCATTATTATCATGTTGGGGTACGGACCAGAAAAACGGGTTCCCCCGAAGGGTAGGATGAGTTGGAACACTGGTCTTCAGTTTTGTGACTGTGGTATCATAATTCCTGTTGTTTTTTGGGTTGAAAGGGTTGATATTCCAAAAATTCCGGTAAAAATCAAATGTTGCCCATACTTCAATCTGGACAATAATATCCCGATCCTCACAGGCTTGGAGGAAGTTTTCAAAACGCTTCCAGTAGGCCTCGTTAAATTTGTTAAGGTCATACAGTCCATTTTCCTGCATTTGAAAAGCCCAGAGGTTTCCCTCGTCCCGGCTAGACATTGTGTTCCTGACATAATTTCCACCCGAGGCAACAAGCAGGTCAAGGTGCTCTTCCACCCCTGATACCTGGAAAAGATTATCATCTTTGGATCCGCCAAGCAGCAATACTGGTTCTCCCTTGTATTCAAAATAGGTAGGATAACGTTCACTGACTGTTATTGATTGGGAAACAGCCAGGTCTGAGGCAAGGATCATGACACTCAGGATTGCAGCAAGCTTTTGAATTCTCATAAGACAAATATTGTTCGGTTTAGTCCGGATGCCAATTGTCGTCTCCAGTGTTGATACTATCTCTGTTCCGGCATTTGAGCATTTACCTCGTCTCTCCACTCGTTAAGGTCTCCAAGCATTTCTTCAAGAAGCTCCGGTTCTGTTTTTGAAAGATCCGTGGATTCTCCCGGATCTGCAATAAGGTCGTATAATTCCCAGGCATGACCGCCCGTGAGCAATTCTTCATGCCATTCAATAAGTTTGTAATTTCCCTTACGCAATGCTGATGCCGGTTTCATTCCTGAGCCACCATGATAGTGGGGATAATGCCAGTATCTAGCAGAGGATTCCAATTCCTTATTTTCAAGCAATGCACCGGCTATTGATCTCCCGTCAAATTGGTTACCCTCAGAAGATATTCCGGCCAGATCCAATATTGTAGGGAGAATATCAATTGTAGAGGTTACTGTTTCGTTTGTGAGGCCTGATTTTATTTCCCCCGGCCAGCGGACAATCATGGGCACATGTATTCCTCCCTCATACAGCCAGCCCTTGCCCTTTCGGAAAGGTTTCTGGTTTGCATATTTTTCCCTCCCCCCGTTATCGGAGCAAAAAAACACGATCGTATTCTGTTCCAGGCCGAGTTCTTGAAGCTTATCCAGCAATCTTACTGTTCCATCGTCGAGCCTTGTAACCATGGCTCCAAGCTTTGGATTTACATTGTATCCGGGGCTTTGATCGAGGGACTCATATTCCTCTATTCTTTCTTTGCTTTCCATAATTGGATCATGAATGGCATTATGTGAAACCACCATCACAAATGGATTTTCCCTGTTTTCTTCAAGGAATCTCAGAGACCTGTCTGTAATGCTGTCAACATTATGTGGATCATGTTCAGGATTTGTTCTGCCTGACCTTGGTTTATAGGTGACCATATATTCGTCAAAGCCTTGTTTATCCGGATTGTAAGGCGCTGATTCAGGAGGCGTCTTCTCGATACTCAGATGCCATTTCCCAAATATCGCCGTGCGGTAACCATTTTGCCTGAATATTTCACCCAGGGTGATTTCTTCCAGGGGAAGGAATTTTTGCCAGGCAGGCTGCTTTAACATTTTGTCTGGAAAATCATTTCCTTTGATAAAATCAGTCAGATGTAACCTTGCAGGATATTTCCCCGTCATAAGGGCTGCCCTTGTAGGAGAGCAAATGGCTGCAGAGGAATAGGCATTTGTAAACCTCATTCCTTCCTCTGCCAGTTTATCGATACCAGGAGTACTGTAGGGTCCGCCAAAACAGCCAAGCTGGTTATATCCAAGATCATCCGCAAGGATAAGCAGGATATTCGGATGTGTATTTTTTTCACCACAGCTGACAAGCAACATCAGTGATATTAAAGTGTATAGCATTTTCATGATCACTTGTTTTTCAGCCATTCGGCCTGTTTAGTATAATGACTTTTATCTGATGGTTTCCTGACAATCAGTTCAGGTGGCAACTCACCCATGGAGCTTCTGAATGTTTCCATTGCCTCCAATAATTCCATTTTCTTCAGAGGCTCTGACTCAATCTGATTATTCAGTTCGCCAATATCCTCTTTAAGATTGAAAAGAAGAGTATCATGGGCTGCTACGGCCTTCCTTCCCCTTGATCCGGTATGTCCCACATATGGCATTTTAATTTTCCAATCACCTTTCCTGAATGCCCTGAATTCTCCAAACATATAAAAAGCAAGTTCGCGATCCCTCAGTGTCTTATTCTCAAGTAATATGGAACTTATGTCGGATCCGTCAATTTCCCGGTCTTGCGGAATAATACCTCCTGCCAGGCTAAGAAAGGTAGGAAAAATATCCATGGTCGTGACAAGTTCACTGTACTCTTTTCCTCCGGGGATTTTTCCTTTCCATTGAATGATCCCAGGCACCCGCATGCCTCCTTCGAACGTGTACTGTTTACCTTCCCTGAGGGGACCGGCGGTTCCGCCTTCCGGTCCGAATACCAGCCAGGGACCGTTATCGCTGCTGAAAAAAACTACTGTATTCTCTTCAAGTCCCAGTTCACCAAGCCTGGTAAGAACCTGTCCAACGCTCCAGTCAATCTCCTCTATAACATCCCCATATAATCCTCTCTCTGATTTACCTTCAAAATTTCCTGATGCGTAGATTGGTACATGAGGCATGGAATAAGGGATATAAACAAAAAATGGCTGGTCCTTGTTCTCCTCGATAAAGCGGATGGCTTTTTCAGTATAGATTTTTGTAGTTAATCGCTGGTCAACATTTTCATCGACAACATTGTTGTCTTCAAGATATACTACTCCAGCCATGTCGTTGCTGTAGGGGATGCCGAAATAAGCATCGAATCCCTGCTGAAGAGGAAGAAACTGCCTGTGATGACCAAGGTGCCATTTCCCGAAAACACCGGATTTATAGCCCAGAGGTTTAAGGGCCTCGGCAAGAGTAATTTCGTCCGGAGACATGCCTGTCCAACTCTCGGGGAAGAAGACCTGGTTTATACCCATTCGCACAGGATAACGACCGGTGAGAAGAGCGGCTCTTGAGGGACTGCAGATTGGGTTTGCTGAATAGAATTCGCTGAAACGAATCCCGCTCTCAGCCATCTTATCCAGGTTCGGTGTTCGGATTACATCATTACCATAACATGCCAGGTCACCGTAACCAAGATCATCGGCAAACATGATTACAAAATTGGGTGGTTTTTCTTCGTTATCCTGCCTGTCCGCACAGTAAGTGCACATAAGAGCAAGGATTACTGATATTAAAACGAGTAATTTTTTCATGGCTAAAGAATTAGTTTCTCCAATGAGTTCATAATCGAGCTGGTTTCTTCCGGATTGATATTACAATGCTCCCTTAGTATCTTTTCAAAATTGTGTTTGTACTTTTGTTTAAAACTGAGATCAGTTTCAAGTTCCTTGCCATCTTCACCTTTAGCTTTAAAACTGCAACCTTTTACCCAGGCTTCAAGGATCAGGTCATATGGAACTTTCATATCAAGCCCTGCCAGAATCGGGACCATCAGCCGGTCCTCTCCGCCCAGTTTCCGGCTAAGATCGCTTCCTACCCTGAATATGGTATCACCAAGAGATTTATTTGCAAATCGCTCTAGAAGGTCATCCACGTGCTCAGCCAGTTGATGGTCAGTGAATTCATCCGGGTACAATCTTTTAAGGATTTTTGCGGATTGAAACATTGTATCCCTGACCTTTTTATGAAGGGCGGGGATTTCCAATGCTTCCCATGTATACACAAGTTCCGGGTGATGATAACTTGACTGGTAAGCAAGTGCTGCATGTCCCATATTATGGATGAACAATTTCCTGTCGACCCAGGCTTTCATATTATTCTTTGGAGAGAGGCCCTGCACCTCAGGTACTGGGTTTTGGAAGCCTCTTTTGTCAAGAATAAGACTATTATACGGCTCAGCATATACTGCCAGGGGATCAGATTCCATTTGCTCCCTTGTCATTACAGGAACCATTTTCCCTATGCTTGTTTCTATAAGACCGACAAAATTTTCTGGAATAGGATCAAGTCCCCCACTCCTCAACTCGCCCTCCAGGAAAGAATCCGCGTTTCGTATATTTTCGGCAATAATAATATCAACCGGCCTGTCAGGCGATTCTGAATATCTCAGTTTGAGTCCCTCAGCAAGCACAACAGCAATTTTTGCCAATCCCGCTTTCCCCACCGAGGTGGCAATTATATCTGCTTCAACAATTTCTTTTAAAATTTGTGGTACATCACTCGTATGTACTGCCCTGATGTTATTAATCTCCAGAATTTGTTCAAGATCCGGATGATTACTGTCACGTATTATTACTGTATAAGATTGCCTTCCGTTTAAACTGTCTGTGAGAGCAGAATAAGCTTCAACAAAAACAATTTCATAATCCGCAAGGCTGAACAACTGCCCTACAAAAGAACGCCCGATCTTTCCAGCCCCAAAAATCAGTATTTTTTTCTGCTTATGCATTCTCCAGCTGTTTTGTGAACAGATCATAGTAATACCTGATCTTTTCCAGTTTTTCTCCTTCATATTTTTCAATAAAGGTTCCTCCCATGTAAAAACAGGCATATCCACCTGAAACAATTCCCCATTTTGAGGCTTCAATCAGGTCGGGTAAAGCTTTTCCATCTGCCATCTGACTGGCAATGGAATATATGACTCCGCCTACGAAGTTGTCTCCTGCACCGGTAGTGTCACCATCCGTCTCACCTGAAACCACCTTGCTGAAAATCGCTTTGGAAACAGGCATTGAATGTGGAATTACGAGACCCTGGGGTTCGGAATAGATTACTACTGATTCAGTACCATTGGTGATTATGAATGATTTCAGGGGACTTTCAACAAAATATCTGATTGCAGCATCAATATCATTTTGACCGCTGATCTTTAAGGCCTCCTCCCTGTCCATTATCATTAAATCTATTAATGGAAAAGACCCGTGATTTTTGCCTATTGGCCATGGTTTGCCAGGTGATCGTCTTTCGTTGCGAAAGTCAAATACTGTATTTATAAGTTTATATGTATCCGGCCCGGCTGTATTCAGAATATCATCCAGCCTGTCATGAATGCCTGGTACCAGTGCGGTACCCCCAAGTACAAGAATATCAGCCTTCAGAAATCCTTCGGGGAGGTCTTCGGGCTGAAGACAGGCTGCAGCCCCTATATTATTAATAAATGTCCGCTCTCCCCTGCCTTCATTATACGACGGGTCAGAGAAGACGTTGGTAAACGGTGTTCTTAAATCCCTTGTCAGAAACTCGCCCGCGTCAACAGGTGTATCTGCAAGGATACTGAGTATTTTTTTTTCTATCCAGTCCCGTCCCAGAGATGCCACAAACCTGATCTCTGCATCCTTTCCAAGCATCTGGGCAGCATGGATAATGGAGACAACTGCGGGTCCCCCGATATTAAAGGTATCCGGTTTACGATCCCCTGTAATATCCTTATTAATTGCTTCAAAATCTTTGCCGGCAAACTTTTCAAGATCTTCCAAAAACACCAGATGCCCAGGTGTGAGTCCACCGTCACCCAGCTCACGGCTCCTGTACTTTTTGAATTCCTCACCCGAAAAATCCACACCGTTATAGACAAAATCAAGCAGGGTACAACCCAATCCTGATATTCTGACTGGCCTCATAAAATTTTCATACTTAATTCAGATTAGCAAAATATCCAAAGTAAATCTCTTACTCCCTGCATCTCCGGATGATACCCTAAAACTACAAAAACGGATGGCATTAAATGTTGCTTAATGTATCAAAAAGCAGGAATTTTAATATTTTAGTAGAATTAAACCTTCACCAAATGAAAAATATCCAAAAGTCTCTTCTATTTAATGCCAGTTGTGTTGCATTGGTTGTTACAGCCTTAACTTTCGCCACAAGGGCCGGAATGATAGAACCCTGGCGACAGGAATTCAATCTCACTGCCGAGCAGATAGGATGGATAATTGGCACTGCTTTCTGGGGATTTACCCTGGCTATGATCTTCGGCGGACCACTGGTGGATGTTATAGGCATGAAAACGATTATTTATATTGCCTTTACAGGTCATATTGCGGGTATTTTGCTGACCATTTTCGCAAGTGGATTCTGGTCACTATTTATCTCCACTCTCCTTATCGGGATTGCCAACGGAAGTGTTGAAGCCGCAACAAATCCTCTTATAGCAGGTATGTACGTGGAGGATAAAACGAAAAAGCTAAACCAGTTCCATGTATGGTTTCCTGCCGGTATTGTTATTGGTGGACTCATGGTTTTCCTGCTTGAGATTCTTGGATATGGATGGAGGTTGCAAATGGCTGCAATGCTAATTCCCACACTGCTCTATGGCATCTTGTTTCTTAGAGCTACTTTTCCCCAGACCGAAAGAGTTACAGCAGGATTTTCATACAATGATATGCTCAAAGCGGTCGGTTCCCCCCTCTTCCTGTTTATGGCTGCCTGCATGTTGCTGACTGCTGCAACTGAACTTGGATCAAATCAATGGATGACAGCCCTCCTGGAAAATGTTATGGTAAAAGAAGGGATTAATTCCATACTTCTACTTGTCTGGATATCCGGTATTATGGCCATTGGCCGTTCCGTTGCCGGACCTATTGTACACAGGTTTAGTCCCAGCGGGGTATTGCTGGGATCAGCCATTATCGCAGGGATAGGTCTGGCGCTTCTCAGCTATTCTAATGGACTTTGGAGTTTTGGGGCAGCAGCCGTTTTTGCAATCGGAATAACATATTTCTGGCCCACAATGCTGGGATTTGTCAATGAAAATATTCCACAAAGCGGTGCACTTGGACTTGCCATTATGGGAGGAATAGGATTTCTTGGGGGCGCAATTACCCAGCCTCTACTTGGGAAGATATATGACATTAAATTCGAGTCCCTTAACGACAGTCTTGCAGCCGGATCTGCTACATTGAGAACAGTAATTGTCTTAACAGTAGTGCTGACAATAGCGTTTACATTCCTGTACCTCAGGCAGCGTAAAAAAATATAATATAAAACCCAGTCATGAAGATTATACCTCTTTCTATTCCAGTTATGCTGCTCATCCTTTTGGGATGCTCGAACCTGACCCAGGATGTTAACAATGAACGGCCAAATATACTACTGATTATTACTGATGATCAGGGTTATGGTGATATCGGAATACATGGGAATCCATATATTCAGACTCCTGTGATTGATTCTCTTGCCAGGCTCAGTGTCCGGATTGATCCCTTTTATGTCTCTCCTGTATGCGCCCCTACAAGGTCGAGTCTTTTGACCGGAAGGTATCATCTGCGAACCGGGGTATACGATACCTATAACGGTGGTGCAATGATGTCTACTGATGAATTAACAATAGCAGAATTACTTTCTGAAAACGGGTATCGTACTGCCATGATAGGAAAGTGGCACCTTGGGGATGCATATCCAATGCGGCCGATGGACCAGGGTTTCCAGTATTACCTTGCACACAAGGGCGGGGGAATAGGACAACCCGGAGATGATTTTGGGAATTTCATTCGTAAGGACAGTTCATACTTCAATCCTTTTCTCTGGGAGAACGGGATACGTGTCAGAAGAGAGGGTTACTGCTCAGATGTTTTTACGGACCAGGCCATTGATTACATTAAGGAACATGTTCAGAAGGACAAAGGGGAACCATTTTTTCTTTATTTATCATACAATGCTCCCCACACTCCATTACAGCTACCTGGAGAGTATGCAGAGAAATATGCAGATATGGAATACGGTCCAGGCGATTTTACCAATTCGGGCAAGAATGTGGCAGAGATGAGACCCAGGGATATGGAGGATGCCAGAAAAGTATACGGTATGGTTAGTAATATTGATGATAATCTGGGAAGGCTTTGGGAGTCACTTTCAGAGTTGGGTATTGAAGAAAACACACTCGTCGTATTCATGACAGATAATGGTCCCCAGCAAAGAAGATACCTCGCTGGTTTTAGCGGGAGAAAGAGCAGTGTTTTGGAAGGGGGAATAAGGGTTCCGATTTTTTTCCACTGGAAAGGAGAACTTGATGAAAACAGGGTGGTTTCGTATCCCTCAGCACATATTGATATACTGCCTACTCTTCTGGAAGTCGCAGGGGCTGAAAAGACTGACAATATTGACGGGATCAGTTTGTTTCCCTTGCTGACCGGTCAGAGTGAAAAACTTCAGGAGCGTCCCCTGTTTTTCGTCTGGCAAAGGGGTTACCCACAGAAATACACGAACATGGCTGTCCGCAAGGGAAATTACAAACTCGCTGGTTTATCCGGGGACGGGGGACTGGCAGACAGTCTGAAGCTATTTAACCTTAAAGAGGACCCAGGTGAGTTAAATAATCTGAGTCAGCAAAATCCCGGGATTTTCAAGGAGTTAAAAGATGATCTTGACTCCTGGTACGAAGATGTCATTAACAGCCCGAACCTGCTTACCGCTCCCAGGATCGTCCTGGGGTCGGAGAAAGAGAACCCGGTAATTCTGAACAGGAACGACTGGAAAGGTCCCATGGCCAAGAGATGGAGTTCAGCAAATGCATTCGGTTATTGGGATGTGGATGTCTGGGATCCCGGACCTTATGATATCAAACTGGTTTTTGAAGCTCCCCTGCTAAATGGAAATGCTATAATCCGTGCAGGCGCTCGCCAGTACAAAATAGCCAACAATGTTTCCGGCCTTTCTGAGATAACAATTTCATCCATGAACCTGAATAAGGGAGAGCAGATGTTTGAAGGCTGGTATGAATCAAGGGGTGAATTAATCACACCAATTTATATAGAGGTCCGAAATACAAGCGCAGAGACAAAGAGCAACTGATGCGCCTCGAAAATATTAACTACTGAAGTTTAATCAACCGGCTTGAGTGTGAGATAACATGTGTCAGCAGCGTTCATCTCCAGCTGTAGTCCATCAACAAGCTGTTTTCCCGTAAAGGATCCGTTTAATTCCGGAACCGTTGAGAACATTTTATACTTTGCATCCTTCTCTACGGTAAACCATTCCGGGAACTGGTTGATTCTTGGGTAATCAACAGGAAGTTGCATGTGCTGACGGTGTCTTGGGTAATCAAATTGTATTTTGCCACTGTAATCATTTTCTGATGAAACAATAATGCAGAGTTTGTTATCATCCATTTCCGAGCCGATACGGATATACCTGTTCCATGGTCTGCTGTGAACACCCTGGGTTTTCCAAAGTGCGTGCATTATTGCAGTACGGGCAAAATTTCCATCTCCATGCCATCCTTCAATTATTCCGTTTTCCTGCTGCATATCCCACATAACATGGATCTCAGAATCTATCCACTCTTTTAATTCCGTTTCCGGCTCACGGTTGTAAAGGTTAATACCGCTTTCGATGGCATCGGCATACCCGTCATGGCTGCCATGCTCCCAGTCATAATTTCGATATTTTTTATTTAGATTCCCGATGCAGTCAAGAAATGCCTGCCGGTATTCCTCCTTCTCATCTACCAGGTATACAGTATAATATGCATTGTAGGTGTAACCCCATGTATCAGCTATTCCGGAATTCACAATTTCCCCGGTCTTTGTATTAACCACGTTGTAAAATAGGCCATCTTCGTTTCTGCCAACCTCAAGTATCCTGTCCAGCAATCTGTATATACCCTCCCTGTATTCTTCCTTTTTTCCCGGATCCGAATAATGCAAAGCCAGGTAAAGTTCACTTAGTCCGCCAATAACCTCACAGCCATGGTCCCTGAGACGAAGGTATTCTATGGAACTGAGATCACGATCACCCAGTAGGTAATAATCGCCTATCTGAACAGCCCATTCAAGGTATTTCTTATCCCCTGTCATCCAGAATATCCTTGAAAGGGTTTGAAGCATTTCCCCGTTTACCTCATCCATAGCAGATCGATAAGAGCCAGATTCTTCAGGGTCACGCAGTACTGCGAATTGCCCTGAAAGGTCATCCAGCATTTCAATTAGCCGGTCCTGCCAGGGTGAATCTCCTATGTATTCACTAAGCGGCAATAGGCCGTCTTTGATATACTCGGATGTACCAAAGATGAGCTGAAAAGTGTCTATAGTTTCTGTATTGAAATTCTGCCTTGAGAATGACCATGTATCGGGCAGGTATCCCACTCTCGAGGTTAGTTTCCGTTCTGAATTCAGCATATCAGTGAGGGGACCTTCATATAATTCCTTGTCAAGCAGGTAGGCTGTAAGTACCATGAATGCATAATTGTCGGCTGCTGCATTATGTGGCTCCCACAGATCAATTTTTCCATCGAGGTTTGAAGGGATCAGTCCACTTACCGGATCTCTGTATTTCAGCCATGCACTGGTAAAGTCATGGCTTCTGACAAGCGACTCATGTGCCAGTTCTGCGTTTTCCCTTGCTGAAACAAAGGCATCACTTCTGACATCAATTTCACCGTTACATCCCGACAATATTAGTCCCCCAATAAGTAAGTACAGGATTTTGATATGAGCTGTATAAATTTTTAAACTCATCGTTTTCATGTGACAGTTAAAACTATAATATAGTCAAGCTCATTTGTATCGATCTCAGGCAGGGTGAGTATGATACCATTTTCATGTTTCCGGTATGAGATTTTCTCTGCCTTATTAAAGCCTGTGGCACTTTTAACGGTTTTTCCGTTAAGGGGCAGGTAAATAACATTGTCCTCCGCATCAAGAACATGGACAAAAATCTTGTTGTCCTTTGCGGTGGTCACTCCCCAGGACTTAGAACCTGAAGGACCTCCTCTTGTGCCATAAATTGTTTCACCGTATTTTTCCATCCATATTCCCATTTCTTTCAGGGTCTGAACGTTTTCAGGCTGGATTTTTCCGTTTGGCATTGGACCAGTATTTAAGAGCAGATTGGAATTCTGTCCCGCCGCCCTAACCAGCATATGAATCAATCTTTTTGTGCTTTTAAACCCTGTGTCCTTAATATTGAATCCCCAGGATCCATTCATTGTCTCGCAGGTTTCTAACGGAAGCTGACCAATTTCAGTATTATTAAATCCCATAGTATTCTGTCCGGGCAGGTCTCTTTCAAACATCTGAAAATCCTCTCCCTGAATTGGCATCTTATGATGGTTGCTTCCGATAAGGGTGGCGGGTTGCAGCTTATGAATGAGCGCATATGTCTTATCCAGTTGCCAGTCGGCATCCCATTGGTCCCACATCCCGTCAAACCAGATCCCTCCTACCTCACCGTATCCGGTCAGCAATTCGGTCAGCTGGGTATTCATATACTCGATATATTTGTTCCAGTCCCCTTCCTCGGCTCTCCCGGTATGAGTTCCGGTCCTTCCCCTCGGGTAATAATCCTGATGGTGCCAGTCAAGCTGGGAATAATAGAAGAACAGTTTTATGCCCTGCCGGTCACACTCCTCTTTCAGCATCCCGATGACATCCTTACCGTAAGGGGCGCCATCAACGATGTTATAATCCGACACCTTTGAATTGTACATCGCAAAACCATCGTGATGCTTGGATGTTATGGTAATGTATTTCATGCCGGCGTTCTTAACCATTGTTACCCACTTGGCCGGATCAAAATCAATGGGATTAAAAAAACCAGGAAGCCTTTCGTATTGCTCCACGGTCATTTCTTTCCTGTGCATTATCCACTCGGCAATGCCCATATCGCCACCTCCACCCATAACAGAATAGACACCCCAGTGGACGAAAAGCCCGAATTTTGCATCCTGGAACCATTCCCTCGATTCAAGATTTGACTCATCAGGAGTATAGTCATACTGAGCAGCAATCTGAAAAATTGCAGTAATAAGTAAAGTGAAAAGTAGAATTTTTTTCATTGTCAGCAATTTAAGTTACAGGTATGGTTTAATCAAAAATATTGATAAAAAAATTAATAACCTTTTTAATTGTTTGTTTTGTACACAATTCGACAAATGTTATACATTTATCAGGTTATTAAAGCTTTGTAGTTTGATGAAATGAATACTTCTGCAAAAAAGACCTGCATCGCCATCGACATGGGTGCGAGTAACATTCGCATCATGCTGGGGCATATATCCTCCACAAACCTCGAATTTAAAGAGATATACAGATTTCCAAATGCCGTTATCGACAAGAACGGTCATGAACGATGGGACATGGAGCACATTCTGAAGGAAATAATTAAAGGGATAAAAATGGCCACGGAATTGCAGGAGGATATTGGCAGCATTGGAGTGGATGCATGGGGTGTTGACTATGCATTACTGGATAAAAATGGAAATCTTCTTGAACTGCCAGTGGCATACCGGGATAAACGAACAGATGGTATGGAAGAAACCTGGTTGAAGATGATGAGCCGGGAAGAGACTTTTAAACTCAGCGGAATAAACTTCTATAAATTCAATACTCTCTTCCAGCTATTGTCACTCACTGTGGTGAGACAAGAGGATCATTCTGATTCAAGTGGTGCACCGATCATCTTAAATGATCAGACCAAATCTGATACATCTGTCGGATCCGGTTTTCCGGCATCAAAATTATTGTTTCTCCCATCTTTTATCCTGTATGAACTATGCGGAATGGGAATTAATGAGCTGACCATATCTTCCACCTCCCAGATGCTGAATACCGGAACAGGGGACTGGGATGGCAAAATCCTGGAAACACTCGGGATATCATCCTCACTAATGGGAGAAATCTGTGCACCTGGAACAATACTTGGAAAAATCCTTCATCCCGAATTGAATATGCCTGATACAGAAGCAATAGCGGTATGCGGACATGATACGGCATCTGCAGTTGTATCCGTTCCATTCGAAAATGAATCTTCTGTATTTATTTCAACAGGTACATGGTGCATAGTCGGGATCGAATCAGATCGTCCGATCCTTACAGGTGAGGCGCTGAAGAATGGATTTACAAACGAGAGAGGTTTTGGAGGAACATTTCGCAGCCTTAAAAACATTGTTGGACTCTGGCTTGTTCAGGGTTTGATACAAAGCCTTCCCGTAAAAGAAGACTACAATGAAATTGAAACATTGGCTCTGGGGTATGAGAAGCCGGTTAACATTATCAATCCGGAAGATCCACTATTCTACAACCCAGACAATATGAAAAATGCATTTGACGAATATTTCAGAAAAACAGGTCAGAAGATCCCTTCAGATCCCGGGGCATATTTTCGCAGTGCATATGACAGCCTTATTTATTCCTTCCGCTATTATATTGAATTGATTGAAAGAATGACCGGAAAAGAGATCAATACCATCCATCTAATCGGCGGGGGATGTAAATCAGAATACCTGACAAGACAGACTGCATTGATTTGTGGCCGCAGGGTCATCAGCGGACCCGTTGAGGCAGCTACAATCGGCAATATTCTTGTCCAGGGTATTGCCATGGGTATTATCCCTGATATTTTATCAGCAAGGGATCTTGTGCGGAATACAATGTCAGTGGCTACAATTGACCCACCCGGGATTGCCAGTCAGCAGGATTCCCACTTCAAGAGATTCCTGAAAATTTCACAGGGGTAGTCTGTACAGGGGAAATTATTATTCAACCAATCTATTTGTAGAGAGGACCAAAATTCTCACAGGCACGGTAATCCGATCCTTCTGCATCCATGCCAAATGCTGACCATGTGCTGGGTCTGAATATTTTCTCCGGCTCAACATTATGCATACATACAGGGATTCTCATCATGGATGCCAGGCTGATCAGATCTGCACCAATATGTCCGTATGCAAATGCACCATGGTTTGCACCCCAGTTTGCCATAACAGAGTATACATCACGAAAGGCCCCTTCACCCGTTAGTCTTGGTACAAACCATGTTGTGGGCCAGCTTGGATTTGTTCTTTCATCCAGAATCCCGTGTACCTCTTCAGGCAACTCAACGGTTTGTCCTTCAGCAATCTGGAGGACGGGACCCAGTCCCTTAATAATATTTATCC
>DRHS01000049.1 GCA_011053095.1 Bacteroides sp. | reverse complement strand
GTCCTTATGGTCTTGTCACTTTCAACCTGGTTTTCAATTTCCTCCTTGTAAACAGAATTTATGGATTCAGATATAAGTGCACTGACATCGCTGGTAAAATTATCCCCCATGGTACTTGGCATATCCTGTATGCTTTTTGTGGTAGTGGCTATAGGAGCCAATCTGCCGCTTGGGGTAACTATAAGAACATAGGTATCCCCGGGTGTCATTGCATGGTAAGGAATATCCAGGGACTCCTTTATGCCATTTCTTGTAACCTCAATGAAACCTTTATTGTATACGGTCCCCTCGGTATCGGCTGCAACTTCTATCGGAGCATCCCCTCTTTTAACCTGGGCAAGAATTACCCTGCCATTCGGAAGGTATTCACTATCCATTTTATGCATCTCATTGATAGAGGAGAACAGTCGGTTTCCATCCTCATCATAACGACGTACAATATTCTTTCCACTTGAGAAATGTTCCACCACTTTACCGGTTACCCTACCTTTGGCGGCTGCATTGATGATAGCCTCATAGTTCAGATTGTAATCCCTGTCCAGTCGGGTAAGCAATACATCCGACTGTCCCGCAGGTGTCTTTTTGTAGACATCCACATGGGTTTCACGTTCCCCCACTTTCTTAACATCCAGATAAATCTCATACGGAGCCTGAAAAGGAATGTCCAACTGTTCCATGGCATAACGTTCCGTCCATCCGAACTCAGCTTCCCGAATAGCACGGGCAGAGATATTCAGGGATTTGGCCCTTGCCTTGGAAAGCATGCGAAGGCGCCCATGCTGATACAGAGGATCATTGGGTTTTAACAAGGAATCCGGGTTTACATAAGGTGCCCAGTATTCGGCATATTGTCCGTTCTTGTATTTCTGCAATACTTCTGTACGCAAAAACGTATTATCCCCCAGGACAAACTTAACCTCATCAAAAGGTACTTTCTCACCTGCCTCATTCAAAGGTATAATAGCTTTTCCATCAGTACCCACTTCATATAAAATAGGCATATGTGCCTGAGATTCTCCCTTGGTTCCCCTGTTCTGGGAATCCACCTTGAAAATTCTTCCGTCCACAGAGCGAACTTTATCACCCTTGGTGTAATTTCGAAGAACCCCATTCTCATCAATTGCCGAGAACGTTGCATCTCTCTTTGGTGTTCTGCCTTTTACCTCTCCCGTAAAATCAGTTTTCAGGGTTTTCTGCACTTCTTCCGTTGGAACTTCCGCCACAACCCTGGCAAATGGCTTGAACCTTGAAAATTCTTCCTGTACAATATCTTCTTCCTTAGCCTGTTTATCCGCAGTAATTGCCCTCTTTAAATCCGCTCCCCGCTCATTCTCCCTTTTTGCAAGATCTTTTTGGTACTTATCTGAAGTGATTTGTTTATATCTTTTATCTAAACTCTCTGCAAGCTTGATGTATTTGTTGAAATCTTTAAACGAATCCAGGTATGCACCATAATCAGCACTATTGGCTAAAAATGCATTAAGACTTTCATCCTGGGCCTTCTCTTTATTGACAGCTCTGGCTTTTTGCTGTTCAGTTAGATTGACATGACGATTAGGATCCCGTGCAATATTGAACTTCTCATCGAACCTTACATCCGCATCCAGATTCAAATGAAGCCTGGCTCTTTCCTGAACAGCTGTATGGGCTATTTTTGCATCCACTTCAAGTTTAACAAGAGCTTCAGCAGTTCTTATGGCAGCCAAACGATTGAAAGCTACTTCACCTCTGTTTATTACACCCGCATGCGCGAGGGTGATCTGCTCAGCAGAGGAAATGGTATCCAGAAATTTCTGAGCGGTTTCCTTGTAATCCGCCTGAGTATATCCTTTTTCAATGGCCTCAGCCTGATCATAAGCCAAAATAGTCTCAATATCTTTTCGCAGGTAATCAAGGGTTCCCCATTCCACGGAATCAGCCAGTCCGTCAAGAACCTGCAGATCCCCCACAAATTCAGCATCAGCTGCATTTCCCTCCAAAATAGCCTCTCCTATTATTCTTTCATAATCCTGGAACTTGGCAAAACCATTGGCTACAACCTGTTTGTGCCAATCCAGTGATTCCTGTTGTTTGTTGTATATATTGCGTTGTTCTGCCAATTGTCTGCCCATCATCGGACGTTGTATAATGGCAAACTGAATAGGTCCTCCCGCAATACCCAAAGCTCCTGCGTGCAGGGCCCGGTTACTCAATGCAAGATTTGACATCCTATCCCAGTAATTCTCCGCATATTCATCTTCTATCCCAAAGGCTCCCTTCACATCATGCAATTGTTCCATCTGGATCATTTCCTGATAAACGTTTTCCGTAAATGCAGTCGGAGAACCCCTTGCAATAAGTCCTTTCATTTGATGGAGGGCTGTTGGGTTGGCCACCAGTGACTTCAGTTGTTGCCTGCGTTTGAATATACTCCCAAATTTCAGGTAAGCCGTAAGTGACAATGCCATGTTAAGCCCCACAACTTCCTGTGCATTGTTCGAAGCTATTTTCTGAACTTCATATTCCCCAAGTTCCCCACTGTCAATCCGTGGTTTGAACTCTGCCATGGTCTGATTGAAAGTATCAGCCGCCATGAGTTGTCCCATAAAAAAGTTGGACATGCCGGAAGCAGCCAACGGACCTACAAATTGTTTTGTAGCGCCTGCCATGGATTTACCGGCAACGTTACCCATCACGGCATCAGTGAGTTTGCCAAGAGTAGCAAACTTCTTCATGGAACCCAAGTAAGAGACCAATCTTGCAGCTCCCAATCCTGTAACACCAAATCCCACTGCAGATGAAATGGCACCTTCCAAAGATGTCCATTTAAATACCTGGGAAGCCAGACTGTTCTCATCAGGTGTTTGTTCCCAGATCTTAAAGATTCCGGATTCACGACCTTTTTCCTGCATATCTTTCATCAGACGTGTCCAGGCATTACCTGAAACATCTTCTATATCCCGAAAGAAATTTGCATAAGTATCAATATCAGCAACATAACCAGCCTGCTCCATGGCGATAAGTGCACCCATGTACAAACCGCCCCCTATAGCTTTAAGTCCTTTTATCCCTTCACCCTGATTTCGTGCACGAACACTCGTGACATCCTCAAACATGGAACGATTGGCATCAAGGTCCTTATCAACTTCCCCGGTTTGAAAGGATTCCAAAAATTGTGCATCCGCCTGTACACCTTCTTTATACTTATCCAACCCTTTCTGGGTAGTAATCTGTGGTGTAAGAACAGCAACATCCTCAGAATTTTCCAACAACTGTTCCAGCGCTATTTCCGAACCGGTTTTCGCCGGTTGTATCATGTTAAGATCTTTGTCTACTTCGTCTGCCATAATTACTTGTTTATCTTAGTTATCACTTCCTGCATTCTTCCATCAATTTCCTTGAGTTGTTTTACAAATTTAGGTACTCCATCCTGATAGAGTATTATTGCTTCTCCTGCTCCGGTCTTATCACCCAACCTGTGTCGCACGTTATAGGAACCTCTTGGGATTACTGTTTTCCCTGTTTTCGGATCCTGAATTCCTGCATTCAGGTGTATGTCCAGTTCCCCGGTATTGGTAAGTTTTACATTATCAATCTGGGAAAGATTATAAGACTGGGAATTAAGTGTCTTGGGATCACCGGGTTCCTGAAAATAAATTTCTCCATCCTTACTCATGAGGACATAACTTCCCTGAGGATGCATACCACCGGCTTTAACTGTTCCGATTATACGGGTAACATTACCCTGTTCGGTAGATCCCTGAATGGACTTTATCTCCTTAGCATCCAGTAATTTTCCTTCTTTATTGGTAATAGCACCTGAATAATTCAAAAACCCTTTACTGGTTACAGCAAACTCAAGAATATCAGGATCAGTTTCTCCTATAACTATACTGGATTGTTTAGGTATAATGATATTATCCTCAATCCATTTTACCTGATCCAGATAAGAATCCTTAGGCATTATGGTTCCGCTTTTCTTTTGCATATATTCAATAAGGCGTTTTCCTTCAGTACTGGCTATAAATTCATCATGAGTCTTGGTGGCATTCATGCCAAGCAGTTTACCAAGAGCCCTTCCATACATGGATGAACCTCCTGTATAAGCAGACTTTCCTGTAATACGTGGTTGTTGTACATCCAAAATAGTAGTTCCGGGTGCCATGGTCTGTCCTTTGTGTTTTAAACTTTTAAGTATTTCCTGATAACGCTTGTCACTTACAACCGCTTCTATGGTTTTAGTATAGTATTGCTCAAACGTTTGTTCGGTCTTACCAAGTGCCTGATAATTTTCCATGAGGGACCTTATTATATCCGGATTGTTTCTAAGCTTATTGGATACATTGGTCATAATAGCCTGCCTGTTTATAAATTTTGCACCTTCTGCATCGAACTTGGCATTTATCTCATCTACACTATCCTGAATAACCTTTACAGGATCTGTAACATTAGAGGGTGTATATCCCTGGAAAGTGGAGTAAGAACCACTTCCCGTAGGTATAGTCTTATGCTTGCTTATACTGGCAAGAAACCTATCCATGCCGGTCCTTTGTATTTTATCCGTCTGATACAACCCTTCCATGGTTTCCTTTTGTTTCATGGCTGTCTGATATGCCCTGGTTTGTGCACCCAGTTCTCCATATTGCAGATCCCGTTTGATCCTGCGTTTAAGGGTATTCAGTGGTGCAGCCACCCTTGAGTAATCTCCATCCGCAGCTTCTACAATCCTATCCATCTGTGCTTCATATCCTTCACGTAATTCCAGATTTCTCGGAGCATCTCCTATCAGGAACTTGGAACCATACAGATCATCTTCCGCTTCATCCATTTCTGCCCTGGCTTTATCATGTTTAGCCTGTCTGCGCTGTATAGTCTGGTCAATGAATTGCAGAGGTAAAGCTGTAAATTCACTCATCGGTTTGGCCGCTATCGGTTTGTCAAATAAATTAGGCATAATCTCTTATTTAAAATTAGATAAAGGTCCAAAATTAAGGCCCCGTAAGACTTTTTTCTTTTCTGCAATTGTTTCTTCTCCTATTTTAGCCAGTTCCCCCACCTCCAATTCCTCAGGAGGTTGAAAAGGTGTTGTAACTTTAGGAGTAGTTTCTATTTTAGCTTCAGGAGTTATACCTCCAATATCAGCAGATACAGTCGGCTTGTTAAATCCTATACTACCGGTTTTGAGATCGAATGAAAAATCAGTTCCGGAACCCAGCATGCTCAGCATCATGTTCTGGTTACGTTCAGATTTTCTATCCTTGGCACGCACACCCGAGATATTGGCTACATCCTGCATACCTTGTGCCATGAAGGAACGTTTAGTGGCTCTTGACTGCATATCCATTATATTTGCCTTGGATTCTATTTCCGCATTTACTTCATCAGCCCTGTTGAGTGTATCAATATTTTCAGAAGCTATTTTATCAGCACGTCCTGATTCCATGGTACTTACTTCCCCTCTTCGCTTGATCTTGTCTGCCCAGGCTTTTTCCACATTGGATCTGAAATTACTCATCATACCTCCGGACAGATTACGGGCATTTCCAATAGCTGTCTGAAATGCATCATCAATGGCATTTATCTGGGCCTGACTCAAATTCTCATATTTTTTGGTTTGAGGCCTTACAAATCTACGTTCGGTAATCTCTGCAGGTTGCATGCCTTCAGCTATGTTGTATATAGCAGGAGCATAAGCAGCCAGTGTATCAAGTGCACTTGTGGCAGCTCCTATGAAAGCACCTTTCTTGCTTGGTGTCACGAGACCTTTTTCTTCAGCTTTACTGATACCCGCCGGAATTTCCGCTGTTGGAATATCTGCTACACCTTCTTTATTTACAGTGTCCAATGGTTTAACCACAGGTCGTTTTTCAACATCAGCACCTTTAGCACCCTCTTCAGGAGTTAAATCACCTTCCTCAAAATCCCTTAAAATAGAACTTCGCAAGTTCTCAACATCCTCAGGAGATTCAGCACCACTTGTAATTATTTCCATAATACGCTGGGAATCCACTACACCCTTTTTCAAGTTCTTAACCAGATCGGCATCGGCATCAATGGTTTTCATGAGTTCAGGAAATTTCTTCAATCGGGCAGCCAGTCGGTTATAAGCACCGGTTTGTTGTCCTATTTTCAAATTAGCTCTACGTCCTTTATCCAAAAGATCCAACTGAGACTGTTTAGCAACTTTTACTATGGCACTTTTTGCTTTACCAATATCCTTGGAACCTTCAGATATTGCCTTGGAAAATGCTGTTTGCCTTTCAGCCAAATTTGCAATCTCACTATCCATTCCAGCTTTTTTGATTTCAATCATATGCTTTCCAATGGCCTTCTCCATCTGTACAAGATTTTTCCACACATTAACTTTATGTTCACCAGTTGCAGCAAAATCTTCTAACTGTCCTACTCTTTCCCAACGTTTATTGATAATTTCCTGATTTGCATAAGTTCCTTTAAGAACTTCTTTTTCCCTTGCAAGAGCAGAAGTAGCATCAGCCACAGTCTTTTCCATGTCAGCTATCTCTACTGCTGGTTTTTCAAGTTTTTTCAAATTAGACAGTTCTTTCTCATATTTGGCTAAATCAGTTTTAGCTCCTTTATAAGTATTCCAGGCAGCATCTTTTTCCCTTACAGCAACTTTAATGGCATTGGCCGCTTCATCCAATTGACCTTTAAGAACCTGACCTACCTCAGCTTTACTCATTTTACCGAGTTCCCCCGCTGTTTTTCCTGTAATTGTCTCAATTTCCTTGCGCATGGCTTTCATTTCACTGAAAGAACGTCCAATCAATCTCTTACGTGCTGCATCCGGTAATCTTTTCACTGTATTCAAGATACCCTGGACATCCGCCTTGAAAGTTTCCTTGAATGGTACACCTTGTTTTTTGGCTACACTTGCTCCTATCTCATCAGCTTTTTCTGCCAGCTTCAATAAGTCATCAAGATCTTCTTTACCTGTATATTTATAATTTGTCTGTAAACCTGCTTTTACCTTATCACTCAAATTACGCATACCTCCCGGAAGCCTTTTGGCAGCTCTGACAAGTTTTTTCCATTTACCTGGAGTTCTTGCCATCTTAATAAGATTAGGTAAAAAGTTAATTGCCATCTTACCGGTTGTAAGAAGTGCTTTAGGATTCAGCAATATTGTAGAAAGATCAGTCACCAATCCAGTGGTCATGTCAGATGTCCAGAACTGCCCCGGGTTATTGTATACGTCTTTAATGAAATATACTCCTTTATCATCAATGATTCCTGCAGCCTGAGCTTCAGCAACCAGTGTGTTTATCTCTTCAGGAGAAGAACCGTCAAGGATCTCGGCTATTGCATTAGGAATACCGGAATCAAAATTCTCACCTGTCACAAGTTTGGATACGCCCGCTGACCACGTACGCATAACATCGCCCATGGTCCATGTTATATCCTTCCCTTTCACACCAGACAGATCCTGTCCGGTTACCCCTTTTTTACCTTTAAGATAATTGATAGTATTGCCTTTTTGCAGCCATGACATGAAATTGTCTCCCTGGTCACGCAATCCCGCATCGGTAAATCCTACCTGCTCAGTAGGAACTCCTGCCAATCTCTGGGATATATTGAATGTTCTGTCTACAAAACCCTGCAAAGGATCAGCAGTTGGTCCTCCGATTGCTTTACGAATTTGAGCTATTGGATCTCCGGTATGAAAATATCCTCGTTTCTTAGGATCTTTTATATAGGCTTCTTCTGCTTTTACCTCTGCCCGAATGATTTCCGGAGAAACAGTCTGTTTAGCAGGGGCCTGATCAGGCGTTAAAGAATAACCTTCAAAATCCTTAACAGCTTGTCTTGCAGAAGCTTTGGTTACATTACCTGAAGTATCTTGCCAAGACGGATTGGCTTTAGCCTGTGCTGAGTCTTTAGGATACAGAATATCATTGTCCTTTTTGCTTCCTGCACCAGATGCTACAACAGTATCATAAGGATCATCCCCCTTTTTATGATATTTATCATAGTATTTCCCCACATATTCCAATTGTTCTGTAACTGTCATTCCAGCCAAATCTTCCGTAGTGGTTCCCAAGGCTTTCGCAGTTGCTTCCATAAATTGTATAAGTCCTGTTGCAGAACTTACAATAGACTTCTGAGCCGGATCCATAGAACCTGCAGTCTCAAATTCTATTACAGCCATTAGTCTTTCCGGGGCAAACCCATGCTTTTCAGCTATGGATATAATTTTTTCCCTTACACCGGGCTGATCCAGGAATTTATCCCATTTTGCCGTTCTTCGTGGATTCTTGGTTTTCACCCCTTTGGTACCTTCGTTATATTTACCTGTTTTCACAGCTTTTCCACCCAATGCAAATTCCTTCTTTCCGGTATCGGTAGGAAGTTTCTGGCGCATTGATTCCAATGCACTCCACCTGCGATTTGCTATAAGGAATTCAGCTTTGGCAGCCTTGATTCTCGGAATAATAACATCCCCTTCCACAGCCATATAATCTTCTCCGCCTTGCTGATGTGTCTTCCCTCCTTTGAAATCAGCTACTTTCTTATAGGTTTTGCCAATTTTGCGCAGAACTATTTCATCTTTTTCTACTTCAATCTCCTTAACTCCATTTGTAACTTCCATTCCCTCTTTAGCCATTAACTGCTGTTTGGTAAATGTATCTTCTGGAGCAGTGGTTTTCACATGTTCCCCCAGTTGAAATTGTTTTTCCTTCATTGCCATTTCCTCTATTGTAGGATCTTT
>DRHS01000048.1 GCA_011053095.1 Bacteroides sp. | reverse complement strand
TGTAGATGTGGTAACCAACCTTGATATTTCAGCGCTTATCAAGGCCCACACCGGAAATGAGAAAGCCATGGTGACAATGGCTGTGAAAAAGAGGACTACATCGAGATCCCTGTTGTTTGACAAGGCTGGTTGCCTGTGCGGGTGGAGGCACAACGAGACTGGGGAGGAGAGATTTGTTCGAGAACCTCAAGGAATTCTGGAGGATTACGGCAATAGCTGTGTACAGGTAATAAGCAGCAGGTTTCTCTCATTTTTTCCGGATACCAAACCACTCAATCTGACAAATATGTATCTCGAACTGGCCGGTGATCACCCAATCCGGCCCTATATCCATGACCATGACTACTGGTATGATCTGGGTCGTTATCAGAACTATCTTAATGCGGACAAGGAGGTCTTTTAAGTTCGGGTTTTATTGAGTAATTTCGCAGCAGATACAAAACCATTACCATGTCAGCAAAACAATCAGTAAATCGGGCACGCGGTGCAGGCCCCTTCCAGCGGTTCTTTAAAATGGAGGCAGCAGGAGGTATACTCCTGATCATTGCCACCGTAGTTGCCATGATTTGGGCAAATTCATCCATGGCCGATTCTTATCACAGGATAGTGAACTGGGAACTTACCGTTCAGATCGGACAGGTTTTTAAGCTGTCCAAGCCGCTGATACTGTGGGTTAACGATGGACTAATGGCGCTTTTCTTTTTTGTCGTCGGACTCGAGATCAAGCGTGAAATTCTGGTCGGTGAGCTATCAACTTTCCGGCAGGCAGCCCTGCCAATTTTTGCCGCGATCGGAGGCATGCTCATACCTGCATTATTATTTGTAACCCTTCAGGGTGAAGGACCCGGATCTGAGGGATGGGGTATACCAATGGCAACTGACATTGCATTTTCACTGGGCATACTCAGCCTGCTGGGAAAACGGGTTCCCCTGGCTCTAAAAGTATTCCTTGCTGCATTTGCGATAGTGGATGACCTTGGCGCAGTTCTGGTAATTGCAGCATTTTACAGTGAATCAATCGGGTGGAATTATATATTGATTGCACTTATTCTTTTTGTGGGACTTGCAGTCGCAATCCGGGCAGGCATTAGAAACCGTATTATTTTCATGGTTGTCGGAGGTTTTGTTTGGTACTATGTGCTAAAATCCGGACTTCATCCAACATTAGCCGGAGTTATGCTGGCATTTATCGTACCGGTCCGACGTACCATTAAACTTGGTGTATTTAACCGGGTGATGAGACAGAACCTGGTTCCATTTGGGGATACGGAATCAGAGGGAAAACTGTTATTAAAAAAGGATCAGTTGCATGCGCTGGATAATATTAAAACATATGTTGACATGGTTAATAGTCCACTTCAGAACATGGAGCACAAGATGCATGGACTGACATCCTTTTTCGTAATGCCGGTTTTCGCACTGGCCAATGCAGGAGTATTGCTCAGTGCCGCAGCAGGTGAGCCGGTTATCGGTGCAATATCAATTAATATTGCCCTTGCCCTTATAATTGGGAAGGTGGTTGGAATTATTGCTTTCTCATGGCTGGGTATAAAGCTTAAAATGACAGAATTGCCACCTGGTACGAAATGGGTTCATCTGCTGGGACTGGGATTACTAGGAGGAATTGGGTTCACCATGTCAATGTTTATAGCCAGCCTTGCATTCCAGGATGCCAGCCTTTTGAACCATGCAAAAATCGGTATTCTGATTGGATCCCTTCTGGCCGGTGTCAGCGGGTATCTTGTCCTGAAACTTACACTTAAACCGTCGACGGAAGAAGAATGAAGGAGCATCTGATTGAGCAGCTGAATGAAAAATGGAGCGGGAAGCCCGCTGAGGAGATTCTTGAATACTTTCTGAAGGAGTACAAGGGAAAGATCATCTTTGCTTCAAGCATGGGTGCGGAAGACCAGGTACTGACAAAAATGATCGCCGACATTGAGAGGGATACCAGGATGTTCACCCTTGATACCGGAAGACTTTATCAGGCGACCTACAACCTTATACAACATACCAATGAGGAATACGGCCTGAACATTGAGGTCTATTTTCCGGATTCCGGACAGGTACAGGAGATGGTTGCCAGTAAGGGCATCAATCTTTTCTATAAAAGCATAGAGAACCGTAAACAATGCTGTGATGTCCGCAAGAACCAGTCCCTCAAACGCGCCCTCTCGGGTATGGAAATGTGGGTATGCGGACTCAGGAAGGATCAGACCGTAACCCGCTTTTTTAACAAGCTGGTTGAGTGGGATGACAAGCATAAACTGATGAAGCTGAATCCGATCATCGAGTGGACTGAGAAACAGGTATGGGATTACATTAAGAAACACGATGTCCCTTACAATGTTCTTCATAATAAAGGATACCCCAGCATAGGCTGCAAGCCATGCACCCGTGCCATACAGCCCGGCGAGGATTCAAGGGCAGGACGCTGGTGGTGGGAAAACGCCGAACATAAGGAATGCGGATTACACAATAGCGAATAAATTATTGCTTAACTTATTTCAGTTCTTTCAACACAGCCAGCAAAAGATCTGCGCTTAGCCTTGTTTTGTAGTTGGGGTTAATGTACTCGAACTGTATTTTCCCCGAAGTATCTACAATGAACACGGAAGGGACCGGCAGGAAACCTTCATTCAGCCCGTCTGAATATCTAAGTAGCTTATCGGTAGATTTTTCGCGCGCTTTAAAAGCAATTCCTGTGGCCTTTGTGAGCGTCCCGTTGCTATCGGAATACAAGCTATAATTTAACTTGTGTTTTCCTGAGGTTAATTGCAGGTTTTCAGGTGAGTCGGGACTGATGGCCACGATTTGAAAGCCCAGTTTAATAATTTCACTTTCTACACCTTGAATTTCTGCCAAATGTGTATTACAATAAGGGCACCATCCACCCCGGTAAAATAACAGGACGGTTGGTTTTTTGCTGAATATATCTAATACTGAATGATCACTCGCATCAGGCGCTTTCAGTATAACGTCAGGGATAATTTCCCCAATGAGTAGGGGAGAAATGTCTTCGGCCTTTTCCGGGATTTGGGCTGGTACTGAAAAAACGGTAAGCACCATACCTAGAAAAATATGTATTACATGATTCATTTACACGTGTTTAAATTATTCTTATCCAAGGATTTATTGCTTTAAAATCGAGATGATTGCCAATTTCTTACCCGATAAATTATCCATATGCTTTAAACAATTACAGCTTAATTAATTGATCAAGCAAATACTAAAATAGTTTTAGCACTAATTTAACATACCCAAATAAACGGACGTTTTTTGCAATAAACTAAATTACAATTCTACTATTTAACCATATAAGAGGTCAGAGTTCTGTTCCCTGTGCAGTAATATACTTGCCCTGTAATGTCGTCAACAGCATAAATAGGCTCGCGGTCTTTACCCAGGTCGATCCTTGCCCCAACCTGACCATCTAATTTGCTGACCTTAAGCAATTGAATGTCCTTGTCTTGTTTGGACATGATCAACATAAACTCCCTGGTAGACGAGGTGGCTTTCAGTCTGGCATTGGCCTGTTTGAAAGCACTGC
The DNA here is from genome assembly GCA_011053095.1 of Bacteroides sp. Classification (GTDB taxonomy): domain Bacteria; phylum Bacteroidota; class Bacteroidia; order Bacteroidales; family SM23-62; genus SM23-62. The sequence goes on along the minus strand of DRHS01000048.1, from coordinate 30,923 downwards.
TGGCGTAACTGGATGCCTGGTCTCCCAATTCACCGTACGCATTACCAATCTGGCTCACCGTTTCACCTGCAATGGCATCCTCCTGTCTGACATCATTTTCCACTGCTGCCATGGCTCCTGACATGTAATACGAAGAAGCACCAATATAAGCCCCTCTAACGGCTTCGGCATACAGGAGAGCTCGTTTCCAGCCTGGTTCACGGGGAGCAGGGTAGTAGGCCTGAAACAGGAGGGAACCGTCGAAGTTGAATTTAGCAACGTTCTGATCTGAATGTATAAATATTCCATCCTCCATAACTTCGAGCCTTCTCGGTATTTCCTTACCCTCGAACTTTAACTCCTTGGATGATAATTCCTTAACCGTTTCACTGTTCATATCCACAACTTTAAGTGTGCCGGATTTTCTGTCGAAGGCATATATTTTCCCATTATACTCTCCAGTCAATTGCGGAGATGTCATCACACTCTTATTCCATTTTAAAGTGCCGGAAGCCTGATCCAGAATGTTCATTGACTCGCTTGTGATGTACAGAATGCCTCCGGATAAGGGGACAATTCCAATTACCCTGCCTTTTACTTTGACAGGTTTCTCAAAAGTGATTGTTCCTGAGTTGGGATCCAGGTAATTAAGGAAATTATTACTGGCTGTCCGAGACACCAGCAATATGCCATCTTCAGCGTGGAGGTAATCATAGATGCCTCCCTTTATGGAAATTCCTCTTCCTTTCTTGCCCCATATTCCTTCACGAGTGTTGTAGTCATATAAATTTATTCTCGTTTTGTTTCCATCATCCGGGAGCACCAATATCCCATTATCCAAAAAAGTCACTTGGCTCAGGAGACCTTTGACTTCAAGCGATTCATCCCAAACCAGGCCGCCATCATTTATGTTAAACGCGTTATAAACATTGGTGTAATTGATAACGGGTTCTTCCCTGGAAGAGCTCATACTCTCCTCCTCGTGCTGAGAACCCAGATAAAAGACATTGCTGCCTTCCGGCCAGTAGAATCGCAAGTCAATCTCCATATCTTTCGTCAGTGTCTCGGCGGCTGATTTTAGAAATGCTCCAAAATTTCCGAGTTTATCGGCCTGTGCTGATTCTGGTGAATTAACCTCTTTCCAGATTACTTTTCCTGAACTGGCATTTATTTTATAATTATTGAACAGGGTAACGATTAACAGTTCATTATTGCCAAGCTCATTGGCTGCGATGATCCGGCCAAATTTCTCGTTCAGGGACCAGGAAACGCTGCCATCTGACATCTTCACATATACCATTAAAGGTTCACCATTGATACCTTCACCAGCCACAAGTATGGCATCAGAGTTGTACAAGAGAAAATAATCTCCTATGGTATTTAAACCGGCCCTGTAGGAATCGAATACCTCATTCCCACTTAGCTGGTCAAGCAGATGGAGGCTATTGCTGGTGGTGATGGTAAAAAACGGACTGTTGGGCAGCTCATTGAAGGCCTCCCAGGGGAGTCCAGCATATTCGGGTTTACTCCAGCCGGTTGCTCCGGTCTCGGTGTTTACTCCGACAAGCTGATTCTCGGAACTTACGATCAAATTACCAAGCATTGTCACTTCCTGCCACAAAATATCTGAAGGCAATTCATATGTCCATTTAACTTTAACCTGTGCGAAACCGGCAAATGTGCTTGCACTAACCAGAATAGCCATTAGCAGATACTTCCCCATACAAACAATTTGAGTTAAAAATAATTTGATTTTCATACGATATTATTTGATAGTCAATCGATCTATATTTGCGAATATAAGTTAAGCAATATTTCAGTAGCAAATCATAGAATTGTGTAATATGACAGGTGAAGCCGTGGTACGAGCTAGACTGGAACTCTTCTAATAAATATTGAGCAAATAACGTCCATTATTATATATTGAATATATCCCAGCAGGATAGCTGTGTAACGGTAGGTTTTTCAGGCAAATGATTATTCAATCACTCCCGAACCGATCACCTCATCGCCATCATACCAGGCGGCAAATTGTCCGGGGGTTATTCCCCTTTGAGGTTTTTCGAATATGATATACAGGTAATCTTTCTCCATGAACAGGGTTCCGCTTTGAAGCGGCTGCCGGTAACGGTGTCGGATGCTGAAGTCCCTTGTTTCCCCGGGTAGTAATTTTAAGTCCTCCCTGACCCAGTGGACATCCCCGGCAGGAATCGCCAGTCCCTTCCGGTATAGTCCCGGGTGTGATTTTCCTTCCCCCGTATAAATGATATTACTATTCGTATCAGTACCGATTATGAACAGGGGTTCCTTTTTCCCGCCTATGCTCAATCCCTTTCGCTGCCCGATAGTATAAAAATGCGCCCCGTTATGTGTCCCGATAATAATGCCATCACCCGGCTGGTACTTCCAGTCCCCTGCCAAATATTGAGGATCTTTACTCTCACGGTCGAATTCAAGGTAGTCTGAAAATCTTCTTGGAATTTCAATTACATTACCCTTTTTGGGTTGAAGCTGCTGCTGGAGAAAAGTGGGCAGGTCAACTTTGCCGATAAAGCAAATACCCTGTGAATCCTTTTTATTAGCGGTAGGCAGCATTTGCTCAGTGGCGATTTCGCGTACCCTTTCCTTCGGCAATTCTCCAATGGGGAACAGAATCCTGGACAATTGGTTCTGGTTCAGCTGGCAAAGGAAATAGCTTTGCTCTTTGTTGGAATCCAGTCCCGCGAGCAAGCGCTGATATGTTTGTCCGTCTTTATCCACCGTTTCCTTCCGGCAATAATGTCCCGTGGCAATAAAATCGGCATTATAGGTATCTGCAACCTTGAAGAACTCGTCGAACTTGATTTCACGGTTGCAAAGTACATCAGGATTAGGGGTGCGGCCGTTTTCGTATTCCCTGAACATATAGTCGATCACTCTCTTTTTATACACTTTGCTCAGGTCGGCGCTGTGGAATTCAATGTCCAGCTTCTGTGCCACCAGTTGAGCGAATATCAGGTCGTCTTTCCAGGGACAATCGCCCTCGAGTGTACCGGTCTTATCATGCCAGTTGATCATAAACACACCGATTACCTCATATCCCTGCTCTTTCAGTAAATATGCAGCAACACTGGAATCAACCCCTCCTGATAATCCGACTACAACTCGTTTCATTTAATGCTTCATTATTTTGATCCGGGAGAGGCTCTGAAAAATTGCAGCTTCTTTGAGTCCCCGGAATCAGGCTGCAAAATTAATGATTTGAAATGGATTATGAATCCTCCGGTAAAAACTGACTGCTTGGTTTTTTCCTGGATTAGGGTTGAAGCATTTGATACCCGGTCTGTCTTGCCTACAGTTCCAGGTCTGGTCGTAGTTCTGCAATCCTCTCGAGTTCTTCCCGCGGGATAGGGTTTCCCTCAAGGATCAGATACTGGAGTTTTTTAAGTTTCAGAAGGCTTTCAGGTACAGATTTCAGTTGATTGTTGCTCAGATCGATGGTTTGGAGGGATTTGAATTGGGACATATCTTCCGGCAAATGTTCTATCCTGTTGTCAGCCAGAAATAACAATTTCAGATTATTATTTCGATTGGTCAGGGGAGGCAGGGATGTGATTAAATTGTTATCCAGCCAGATTTCTTCCAATGATTTATTATGGAATAGATCCGGAGGTAATTGCCATATTTTATTATTATTCAGATCAAGTGCGGAAAGATTTAATTCAAGGAGGCTTTCCGGAAATTCTTCAATGAGGTTTCCCCCCAGACCTATGCGATCAAGTTTTGGGAATTGCGTAAAATCAAAATCTATCCGGGAGATGTAATTGTCTGAGATTTCCAACTCTTCCAGGTCCGGAAAAAGTGCTATCTCATCAGGAATATAAGTTAATCCCACTCCGGACGGATCCAGGTAGGTGTCTTCTGTCATTAAATCCCCGTTTTCGTCCATTCGATTCAGAAGCCAGTACTCGGAACGCGGAATTTGTTCCTCATCTTTAAGATCGTTGAGAGTAAAAGGCACAACTGTGCCTGACTCATTTGCGATAATTTCTCCATTCTTATTTATCAGAATCTGTTCATCACCGAGTAAGGCCCATCCGACACCATTGTTCCATGTTTTTTCAGAGTTATCAAATACGAATGGTATTATTGAATTGCCTTGGATGTCAATAAAACCTGTCCTTCCCTCAACTTTGGCTGCCACTATTCCTTCAGAGACTGCGAGCAGCTCATCGTATACAAAATGGGTATGATATCTGCCGCTGGTATCTACGAGTCCCCAGTACCCATCAATCTCCACGGAGATCATTCCCTCGAAAACACACTGCATGATGTTATGCTCATGAATCTCCTGGTTATATTCTTCATAGATATTGTTGTAGATGCAGGGAAGGATGGTATCACCGTATTTCGAGATCACTCCGTATTTCCCGTCTTTTTCGATGCGGCGATAAGGATTAATGAAACTTTGTCGTATGGATTCAAGGTCCGCATATATACCTGCAGAACCATCAATGCAGTTCCACTCTGCGAAATGATGGTTCTCTTCAATACCTATAATCCTGAAACCATTTTGACATCCGTACAATCCCCTCATAAGGTCTTGTGTATTTTCAGTAACCCATTCATCCCTGTCCGGGAAATAGACTCTTTCCTCATTATCATTAATGACCCATACACTCTCATCTGTCAGGGATGGAAACAGGTAGTAATCTCCCATTGGAATAAGTACTTTTCCCCTGCTGTCCAGCAGACTGCTTCTATTGCCCTTCATTACCACATAGAGTGGATCTTTCCACCAGAAAAACGAATATATGTCAGTGTATTGAGTCTCTGCTATGACATTTCCATTGAAGTCAGCAATTCCAAGATTTTCCCAATCAAGACCGTGCTCAGCTGTCAGACTGTCGAAGTATGATCCCACAAGGAGCATATAGTGTTCCCTAATCGGTGGTTCAAAAAAATAGGCGGGTTCTGTAAGCCATTCATTATTGCAGTCTATCAGTCCCCATCCCTCATCCGTACGCACTGTGAAAGGGGGGGCATAGTCAAAACCTGAAATTTCTCTGTAATCAAGGATGATTTTGCTGCCGTCAGGAGAGAGGATGGCATATTCGGCGGGAATCATATCAAAGGTTGGCAGGTGTCCTTCAGGGGCATCGGACAGCATTCTGATACCAAAGAATTTTTCGCACTCAGGCAATCTCAATATGAATGTCCATTCCTCCTCAAATAAAACATTACCGGCAGTATCGATTACATTGTCATAGTACCTGTTATGGAAATCAATGATTGTCAGCTGATTATAATCGGCTTTTTGGGCATTCGTGTATGAAAGGCTGAATAGTAGAAGCAGGGGGACTATTGCCTGCCGCATCAGGTGAAAGGGGGAATTCATATGCTGGTATTGAAATTAGTTCTCTTTTTTCAATCTATCCGCAACATGTTCATCCGATAGAATATTTGCCACGATAGCCCAGGCAGCATCGGAACCAAAGCCCTGCAGCTTCGTTATCAGGATCTTTTTCCTGTCATTGATAGCGCCTTTTTCCGCTATGGCATTTTTGATCTCGCGTAACTGCGAACCAGTCAACTCCTCTTTCAGGGCTGTAAGCACAGTTTCAAATGGAATTGTATCGGGACTTTCCTGTGGGAGACCAAATGTTTGCAGCTCTACGATCGATTCTTCAAGTATTTCCCTGCCAAGTTTCCTGCATGCTTCCATGGAATTGGTATATCCGGTCTCATCCCTCAGTACCCAGCTTGACTGGTCATATTTTATTTTATCAATGGCTTCAATTTTTTTCGACTCTCTGCCAAAGATCCGATCAAGCAGAAGAACTGTAAAATTCTTCCAGGCATTAAGATCAAATTCTTTCGCATCCAGTTTCTCTATCTGTGTCTCAAGGACCTCAATGGATTTTTTTGGATTCATCAGCGTGGTATATATAATACCCTTAAAATTACGAATAAATTATGTATACAGGGGCGTACTTGTCAGAGGACTGGATTTCAGGAATCTGGAAAGAAGGAATGTACCCCGGTTTATCTGGATATCAGAAATCGTGTGGTGAAGCTATGTTCCGGATTGCTGATTCGGATTATATATTGCCCCGGCTCCAGCATGCTGACATCTATCTCGCTGGTATTGAAGTATTCTGATTTAAGTTTTCCAAGGAGGTTGTAGATTTTTACAGTGATTTCATCTTCGCCGATGTTGCTGATGAACAGTACATCACTGGCAGGATTTGGATATACTGTAAGCACATTGGCAGCAGTCTTGTCCAGGCCTGTCGGACCCTGTTTTACCTTTAATATCGCGGTATCGGATATGCTTTCGCAGAGGGCCGTTCTCACAATGCAATAATAGAGACCTTCATGTTTCTCCTGCACATTTTCAATTGTAAACTCGTTTGCATCCGGGACTGTCAGTCCGGAAGGATGCATCCAGGTATAGGATAATGCCTCTGAACTTTCTGCCTGTACAGAGAATGTTACAGATGATCCTTTTTCTGCTTCCTGGTCAGCCGGTTGTCCGGTAATAAGCGGAGGATTGTATACCAGTATGCTAATTGTATTACTGGTATCCAGACATAAGCCTGAGCTCACAATTCGGCGGTATTCAGAGGTTGAAACAGGGCTCTCAGGAAGGTATTCCGGAGAATTCTTTGCCTTCTGGTCTTCAGTCCACTCTTCTGTACCGGACCGGAATTCCCATGCATACATGTAGGATCCACTGCCTCCAGACACTGATACGCCTGATTGTTGCAGGGGGTTAAAATTATCACCAAAACAGATTTCCTGGTTCACATGTATGAGATTATTTTCAATCCCGGGCAGGATATTGATGATAAGGATATTGCTTGTATCTGTGCATCTGGCGGAATTTACGATTCGCCTGTATTCTGTTGTGGGACCAGGATTGGAGGGCAGGTATTCGGGAGAATCATTTGCATTATTATCAGGAGACCAGGAGAATCCGGGTATACGGCTTTCCCATATATACTGATATTTTTCATTCCCGCCGTTAACTGGTTCACCTCCCGTTTTCATCGGCAGAATTTCTTCACCTTCACAAATCTCCTGGTCAGCTTCGATAATATTATTCTGGAGATCAGTCCCAACAGACAGAGTAAATACATTACTGGTGTCGGTATATCCGTTGCTTGCAACAATTCTTCTGTGATATATTCTGGTCAGAGGTTCTTCTGGAGTGTAGTCCTCTTTATTGTTTTGTCCCGCAGCATCCATCCAGTTTAAAAGATCTACTGAGCTCTGCCACTGGAATTTATATACTCCATCTCCGCCTTTTGGTGTGGTACATGGGATGGGAGGGATGTTTTCATCACATTTAAGTATATATTCATTGTCCAGAAAATTGAACAACATGCTGTTCATGGGGAGGGTGAGTTTTTTCTCAAGGCTGCCTGTTCCTGAGTAAGAGGTAGTCGCACCATAGTATGACTGGCTTGGAATATGCTTGCCGGGAAATCCATTTGTCAGGTCTGTGGAAAAGTTATCCGGAAGTTTATTCAGATTATGCCATATCACTCCTGCACCGCCTCCACCTCCAAAGAATAGCCGGTTTTTGAATCTTCCATCATTGGCATAGTAGAAATTTGATATAGTTCCTGATTTTCCGCCATAATTGTCTGAAGGTGAACAGGATTCAGATTCAAATCCAGCACTTCCGCCGTAGGAGAAATTACCTCCCCCGCCGCCACCGGAATACTTACCTGATCCGGCGCCTCCACCGTTTGCAAGGGCAATATTTGAAAGGGGTAAATTGATACCCTCATATACCACATTTTCACCGGCATGCCCGCTTAAAAGATTTTCATATACCGGATCAAATAAAAAGTCTTTGCTGAAACAGGCGGAGGATGTGTCCATAATGGTTGAAATATCAACCGGGTTACCGCCGGAGAAACCTCTTCCGCTGACGTCAATATCTGCTTTCAGGATGATCTTTTGCCGGGCAAAGAGAACAAGAATGCCCCCGGCAGATGTTGCCGGATCCCAATCGGGGCAACTAAGATCTGTGTCGATTTCCAGGATATTGAAGGTCTTGATTTTGATAAGTTGCGCCACCTGTCCGGGTCCCTCAGCCTCAAGCTCACGAAGTGGTGTGGTAAAAAATATTGTGTCGGAGTTAATTTCCCGGATGATGTGAACTGAGTATATACCAGCATTGCGTACATCCTTGATAATACCCCAGAAATTTTTCTTGTTGCTTTCTTCTGTGGGATTAAAGATCTCTGCCCCTTTACAATATGAAAAAGGACTGTATCCTTTTTACTGAAATAAATGGGATTGCTAATGCGCAATCCTGTACCATCAGGCAGAACTTCAATGACTTTTGAATATGAATTTACGGGTTGGATTTCTGACAGTATATTTGCCTGAGTAACCTGGTTTATAGCCAGGCACAGTAGCAGAACTGTAAGAACCGAAAAGCTGTCTCTGTAAAATTTCTTTCTCAAAACAATTTTATAAGATTCGAAGAATGATATAATTGCATCAGTCCCCAATTAAGTTAATGACTGAGATGAGAAGAGATTAGTTGCAGGTTTTTATACGCTATTGAATATAAAAGGTTGCAAAACGAATTGTGGTGGATTGGGCTGGTCTGGAACAAGTGTTCAGGTACCCCATCAACTCAGCGCTTCAACATCAGCTGGTCGCATTTGATGAGCATGCGGTTTGCCCAGGTTGCATCTTTACCGGGTGGCATATTTGATAATCCTGATAATGCCATTTTGTATTCCTCGAAAACCTCTCTTGCCTGTCCAACCTCATCCAGGCGGATAAGGATCAGACCCTTTTCGGCCAGTGCTTCTACATAATCAAAGTCATTTAAGGCAATGGCCGTATTAATCAACTGAAGTGCTTCAAGATTGCTTTCCTGGGAATTTGAGAGGGTCCTTTTAAGCTTTGCCCTTAACAGGTAATCCTCCTCATTTGCTATACCCAGGTAAAAGATCCTGTCCATATAGAACATTGATCTGTCGTAATTGTGATGATGGTATTCCTGCCATGCCGTTAGAGAGAGTATTGAGGAAATATTGATCATATACTCCTTGTCAGACAGGTAATCGAATCCCTCAGTTTCCTCAAGATTCTCGACGAACTGCATGCCCAGTTCCTCGGCCTTTTGGGATTGTTCACTGTCAAAATCAGCCCCTGCCGACAGTACAATGGCGTCGGAAATGGCAGCTGAAGTTAACCCGGCAAGTACCACATCACTTGTATTAAAGTTCGTTCCGTACCTGATATTCGAGAATTCCAGAGCAACTGCAGATGCAAGGGTAGCGAAGGTAGTCCAGAATTCAGCAGATCGTTGGCTGTGGATATCCTGATTCAGATTCATCAGGTTATGATCCAGTACAATATGTGCAGTCTGAACTGCAAGTAATGTCAGAAGATCTTTTTCGGAATTTGTTTTAGCTATTTGTCCTGTAGTAAGTACTATGGTGCCATTGTCAAAAACAAAAGTCTCGGATTGGCTGGCCCGGATCATCAGTATATTGAGCCGGCTCGGCTCCCCTTTCATCAAAGCCTGGGGATGAAGGATGTATACAAGTTGCCTGAGATAATCTTCCAGGTACTCATCCCTGAATACAAGTCCGTTAATCTCCATCTGGGATGCATACTCATAGAAATCATCCTTTAGTGCAAATCTCAGATCTTCCTGCCATCCATTGATACGAATGTGAGAAGCCTGGTTCCTGAGCCATACTTTCTGCCAGTAGTCCATGTTCTCATCCAGAAGCCGTATCTTATTGGATGAAACATATTTATCTCCGTAACCACTTCTGATCAGGTAAGTCTCATCGTTAGATTTCATCCTGTATCCGTAAATGTTCAGGGTATCCCCGGCTTGTTGATATCTGTCTATATTTTTGAGCGCCACGCCCTTGATGGGGCTCTGGGCTGAGATGTTGCCAAGAAGAAACAATGCTACCAGCCCTGAAGATAAAATTTTAGACATATGGTTAGAGTTGCTTGGTTTCAAATGCTATAACCTCAAAATTCACGCCAGAATTCAACAAAAAGCAGGCATAACAAACCCGGACGGTAATTTATTTATCTTTATTGAAATAATTCAGTACTCTGGCATTGTCCGGCCTTACTATATATAAAGCATCTGCAGGTTCAGGGAAAACTTATACCCTGGCCCGTGATTTCATCAGCCTGGTAATAATGGATCCGGAACTGTACAAACACATTCTTGCCGTGACTTTTACCAATAAGGCTACCGATGAGATGAAAAACCGGATCCTGGATGAGCTGCATAAACTGTCTGCAGGGGAACCTTCCCCAATGATGGAATTTATAGCTGCAGAGAATGCCTTGACTGAAACTGAGGTTTCAGGAAGGGCAGAAATAATTCTTGAAACCATATTGCATAATTACTCCCGTTTTCATATTGAGACCATTGACAGGTTTTTTCAACGTGCTATTCGTGCATTTACCAAGGAAATAGGGCTTTCAGGAGGATACCAGATTGAGATTGATTCTGAAAGAGTACTCTCTGAGTCTGTTGATGAGATGCTTGATTCACTGGATGAGGAGCCCCGCTTGCTGGAATGGTTTGTAGAGTTTGCAAGGGACAGGGTACAGGAAGGCAAGAACTGGAATCTGAAAAAAGATCTCATGGTACTCGGTCAGGAGTTGAATAAGGAGAGATTCCAGGAGAGCAATACTGAACTTGACAGGGAATTAAGGGAAAAGGATAACTTCAACTCTTTCCGAAAGGAGTTGTACGGACTTAAATACAGTTTTGAGAACACGCTAAAGACTCTTGCAGTCAAGGCTGTGGAGATAATGGAGAGATCGGGATTGCAGGCCGGGGATTTCAAGGGACAATATGGTGTCGGAATATTTTTCGAAAGGTTGCTGAATGATAATTTTAATTACCCCTCCAATACCATCCTGAAAGCTGTCGATGAACCATTGGAATGGTATGCTAAGGGATCACCACATGCTGATCAGATAGTATCCGCTTTTGAGTCAGGAATGAACGAGCAGCTTAAAAGCTGCGTCGGACTGTTCGAACGGAAGTATTCTGAGTACAAATCTGTGGAATCTGTACGAAGTTTTCTTTACACACTGGGTATACTGACAGATATATCTTCCCGTATGCACGATTATGCTCAGGCTCAGGGAATTTTTCTACTTTCTAATGCTTCGCGTTTTCTGAACGGTATTATCGGGGAGAATGACGCACCCTTCGTGTATGAAAAAATAGGTAACTACTTTCATCATTTCATGATCGATGAGTTCCAGGATACATCGGGATTGCAGTGGAAGAATTTCAGGCCTCTGATTGAAAACAGCCTTGCCTCCAACCATAAATGCCTGGTGGTAGGTGATGTCAAACAATCTATTTACAGGTGGAGAAACTCCGATTGGGAGATATTGTCAGAGCAGTTGCACAGGGACTTCAGTCCTGAACAGATTGCTTTGCATGGGTTGAAACACAACTGGAGAAGTCTTGAAAATATTATTCATTTCAACAATGGATTTTTCAGCCAGGCTCGTGAAATTTTTAAGATACATTTCGGTGGAGGGGAGGATGAAGGAAATGAGTATGCAGACAAAGTTTCCAGGGCCTATCTTGATGTTGATCAGGATATACCCGGGACGCAGTCCAGGGATGGGGGATATGTACGAATTTCCCTTCTGCCTGAGCCTGATGAGGGATCCTGGAAAGATCTTTCTGATCGCCAGGTTATCTCTGCTATTGAGGAAATGCAGGACCGGGGAATGGCACCTTCAGACATCGCTATCCTGGTCAGAAGTAAAAGGGATGGCAAGCGCATAGCGGATGCAATCCTTGAGCATAAAAGCATTCACCCTGATGCAGATTATATTTATGATGTCATTTCGAACGAATCCCTTTACCTGTACAATGCCGGTTCTGTACGTATCCTGGTTGGAGCCCTAAGGTACCTGGTTTCACCCGAGAATAGGGTTAACCTGGCACAGCTGATATATGAGTACAGGATTTTCATGGAGGGTGAAGGTGTTTTGGAAGGAAGCCTGGATGAGATTCTGCTGAGCCTGAGGACAGGAGGAATACCTGCCCTTCCTGTAAAGTTTATGGACGAATCGCTTCGATATCTTACCCTGACGGAATTAACAGAAAGAATTATAAACCTGTTTTCTCTCGATACCCAGCCATCCCAGACTCCTTACATTCTGGGATTCCAGGATCTGATTCTGGACTATTGCAGGGGTGGATCGGCGGATATTAACTCATTTCTTAACTGGTGGGACGAGAATGGGGAGGATAAAGCGCTGACTGTTTCCGAAGACCAGGATGCCATAAAGATTATGACTATTCATAAGGCTAAGGGACTGGAATTCAGGGGTGTAATAATACCCTATTGCAACTGGCCCTTTGATCACCGCAGTCCCAATCCCGAGATACTCTGGTGCAGTTCAACTCAGGAACCTTTTAACAAACTCAGCCTTCTCCCACTCAGGTATTCCTCCTCACTTGCAGAAACAATATTTGCAGAGGATTACAGGGAAGAAAACTTCAGGGTCTACATGGACCATCTTAACCTGTTGTATGTAGCCTTTACAAGGGCTAAGGAAAGCCTTTTTGTTTTTGCACCGGAAGGAAAAGAGCAAAAAGAGAATAAGTTCACGGATGTATCATCCCTGATTAAGAGAATACTCAAGAATCCGGATATAGTTGCGAATGGAAAATGGGACGATTCCGAAAGCGTCTGGTCTTTGGGAGAGCTTACCGACAGACCTGATGATCGGGAACAGGGTGAGCAGATCCTGCTGAATAGCATCTCAAGTCATGAATTCAGTGGGAAACTAAGACTGATGTACAGGGGATTGGATTTTTTTGATACAGGTGCACAGCAGAGGGTGAACTATGGGAATCTTATGCATGAGATTTTTTCGAGGATCCGCTCTGCTGAAGATATTGACCGGACTCTCAATTCTGCTCTTCGGGATGGAATTATAGACCACACAGAGGCAGCAAGAATTAGGCCTGATATTGCCAGCAAGATTGATATGGAGAAGGTTCGCGGGTGGTTTGATGGGAGCTGGAAGGTTATAACAGAGCAGGATATACTTACCAGGGACGGATCCATTCGAAGGCCTGACCGGGTAATGATAAGAGATGATCAGGTTATTGTTGTGGATTATAAGTTCGGTAAGAATCGATCACCCGGGCACCTGACACAGGTAAGAAAATATGCAGGGATGCTGCGGCAGATGGAATACAATGATGTTCATGGTTTTGTTTGGTATGTTAGTCAAAATGAGGTAGTTGGGGTTTGATGGCTGAAAAAATTAAATATCCATGGGGCCATAACAGAAGGTTTAATACCTACTCTGACTACTTCAAACAGAGGTTTGGGGGAAGGATACAGAAACTCAGCATAGATGCCGGATTTACCTGTCCGAACCGTGATGGCAGCAAGGGAAGAGGCGGTTGCAGTTTCTGTAACAACAATGCCTTCAGTCCCTCATACTGCCAGCCAGTAAAAAGCATAGGCAAGCAAATTGAAGAGGGGATAGAATTTCATAAAAAGCGGTATCCGAGGACACGTGGGTATCTTGGTTATTTCCAGTCCTACTCCAATACCTACGAATCAATAGAGGTTCTGAGATCAAGGTATGAGGAGGCGCTGAGCCATCCCGAAATTACAGGACTTGTGATCGGGACCCGTCCGGATACGGTGAATGAGGAGATACTGGATTACATCGCCTCGATAGCCAAACATCATTATGTGATTATCGAATATGGACTGGAGTCATGTTATAATTCAACTCTTGAAAGGGTAAACAGGGGACATACCTTCGAGGAATCTCAGAGGGCTATTGAGATGACTGCAGCCCGGGGGATCCGGCAGGGTGCACATTTTATCATAGGCCTGCCCGGAGAATCTGAACCAGAGATACTTGCCCAGGCCGAAATAATATCAGAGCTGCCCATACAGAATGTAAAATTCCACCAGTTGCAAATCGTAAAGAATACAAACATGGCAAGGGAATATGAGGCAGATCCGGGATCATTTCACCTCTTTAATCTTGAGGAATACCTGGAGCTTATGGCAAGTTTTATAGAGCAGCTGAATCCAGGTTTCGTTATTGAAAGGATTGCCGGTGAGGTTAATCAGGGTTACCTTCTGGGAGATTCCTGGGGATTGAGATATGACAAAGTACTTGAGAAATTTGAGAATTTATTAGCGAATAAGGACACCTGGCAGGGAAAAGAGTTCAGGAAATCAGGTTGATTATTGAAGATTTTATGAAACCGTTTTTAAAAGAAGTAGCGGAGGATCTATTAAGGCTGCACGGAAGAAAGCTGGACGAACTATGTCTTGTGTTTCCAAACCGCAGGGCTGGATTATTCTTCAATAAGTACCTTGGTGAAAAGCTGGAACAACCTGTATGGTCACCTTCCATATACACCATTCAGGACCTTATGTCCCGAATCTCGGATCTTGAATACAGCGATGACCTTGAACTGATCAGCCTCTTATATAAGGTGTATTCGGAAGTCAGTGGAAGAAATGAAAGCTTTGATGAGTTTTTCTACTGGGGGGAGGTTATGCTTGCCGATTTTGACGAGCTTGATAAATACCTGGTAAATTCAGAAGATATTTTCAGGAATCTGGCTGATCTGAAGGATCTGGACAGTTCATTCCAGTATCTTACACCTGAGCAGCTGGAATTGATATCCCGGTTCTGGAGTACATTTAGCAGCGAGCAGCTCAGCAGTCAAAAACAGCAATTCCTCGAGATATGGAATATCCTGGCCCCGGTCTACGAAAAACTAAGGCAGATGCTTCTTGATTCAGGAACCGGGTACGAGGGGATGATATACCGAAATGTAGCCGAACGAATCGGCAGGGGAGATGCTCCGGATCTTCCATTTACCAAGATTGCATTTATAGGGTTTAATGCATTGAATCCATGTGAACAGCGATTGTTTTCAACACTTCAGAATTCCAAAAAAGCTCTGTTCTACTGGGATTATGATGAATATTACCTCGGCAATGAAATGCATGAGGCCGGAAGGTTCATCCGCCAGAATCTTTCTTCCTTCAGTGATGCGGGGAAGGATTTCAACCAGATGAATCTCGTAGATTCCGGTAAAAAATTGCAGGTATACTCCATACCTTCAGATGCCGGGCAGGCACAGATTGTTCACAAGATACTCGAGGAAGCCCGGGTTAAAACAGATCTGGGAGAAGAAACAGCCATTGTACTGGCTGATGAGGAACTATTGATTCCGGTTCTTAATGCCCTGCCCCAGGATCTGAAAGATATAAATGTAACAATGGGATACCCGGTAAGTGCCACTCCGGTTTTCAGCCTTATCGAACATCTGATCGCACTACAGCGAAATATCAGAGGAGGTAAGGGAAAAGATATCCGGTTTTATTATGCAGATGTTCTGCCCCTGATACAACATCAATATATCAGTCTGAGGCAGAGGCAGGACGCTGCCGGGGTTGTTCGTGAGATTCATGAGCAGAACCTGATTTACCTCCCCCCCGGAAAGCTGGAAATGAATGATTTGTTTAAGTTGGTTTTTCGCAAGATCGGGCATCCCGAAGAAATCGCAGGTTATTTATTGTCTGTTCTGGAGATGATTACCGGGGTAGATGGGGAGGATGAAAAACAGATGCCTGCCCTGGAACTGGAATTCATTTACAGGATTTATACCAGGATAAAGCGCCTGAAAGATGTCCTTGGCCGCATGGAACTTAACTTTACCATTCCTACTTTCCTGCGCATCTTTCATAAATTTCTTCTTCGAACAAGGATTCCCTTTAGTGGGGAACCGCTCGCTGGCATCCAGGTTATGGGTGTACTTGAAACAAGGGTCCTTGATTTTGACAGGGTTATTCTCCTCTCCTTGAATGAAGGGGCTTTTCCAAGGACAGGGACCGCAAACAGTTTTATCCCACATAACCTGAGGATGGGATTTCAGCTTCCGACACTTGAATACCAGGATGCTATATATGCCTATTATTTTTATCGTCTGATTCATCGTTCCTCGGATATCCACCTTCTTTATAATAATAAGGCTGAGGGACTTACCACTGGTGAAAAGTCGAGGTATATATACCAGTTGAAATATGACCCTACATTCAACATCATCGAATGGCCTGCAGGGTTTGATATTCAATCTTCTTCAGCGGGACCATTAAAAGCTGAGAAAAGTCCGGAGGTGATGGAGAAGCTCCTTGAATATTGTACCGGGGAAGACGGCAAGAGCAAAAGGTATCTCTCTCCCAGCGCCCTGAACACTTACATCGATTGTCCTCTCCAATTCTATTTCAACTATGTCGCGGGTATCCGGGAACCAATAGAACTGCAGGAAGAAATTGATCCTGCCCTGTTCGGGTCCATTTTGCATGAGTCAGTCAGGGAGGTTTACGAATTACTGGAGAATCCGGTAGAAAAATCCCATCTGGATGCAATCCTGAACATCCCCGACAAGATCAGGCTGGCTATTGACAAAGCTTTCAGGAAGGTCTATTTTAAGGATCCGGTTAAGGTTCCTGAGGGCAGGAACATGGTTATTCGTGAAATAATCTTTACCTACGTCGAGAAGATACTCGAGAAGGATAAGGAATACTGTCCCATTAGCATTGAGAGCCTGGAGAAGGACTATTACCTGGATCTTACGTTGCACAGAGGAGAAAGGGAATTCACCGTTAGAGTTGGAGGGCAGATAGACAGGATAGACCAACTTGGGCAGGCTTACAGGGTAATTGATTACAAAACAGGCAGCGGAAAAATGTTTTTCAGCTCATTGGGCGGACTTTTTGACCATGAAGAAAAGAACCGGAACCGGGCAGCATTCCAGACCCTGTTGTATGCCAAACTTCTGTCGGCAAACGGAAAGTATAATGACAAACCAATAATCCCGGGTGTTTACCTCATACGAGAGATATTTACGAAAGGATTCTCATATCATTTCAGCATAGGAACTTCACGGAGCAATACTCCGGTGCTGGATTATGCAGATTTTGACCAGGAGTTTACAGAAAACCTGTCTTCGCTTATTAGCAGCATCTTTGACCCTGATATTGATTTTTTACAGACCGGACAGGAGGAGATTTGCAGGAATTGCCTTTACAAGGAAATATGTCACAGATAAGATTATATTTGTATAAAGGAAATGAACCCTTAATGTCATGTTTCCGGAATTTGTCGATTTCAAAGTAGAGATCAGGGATCAGGAACTCACAACTGAGAGTGGACTGACATATCCCCAAACAGCTGTACTTACCTTTATTACCACTGAAGGACATCTTGAATCTGTGATCCGGCTGGGATATCTCACGGAGGAGGATATTTTCGGCATTATTCAACGCGGCGATGACCTTCAAATTGACCACTGCTATATAGATAATTTGTCCCTCCCCAACTACAGGGAACTTCACAAACTCGACAGGAAGGAAACTATAACTTTAAAAAACCTGTCTGCACGCTCTTCTTTTTTTAATAGTAAATCCCCCATTGACTTGAGCTACGCTGAGATTTCAGGAGATCTTGTCAGTTTTGAGGAGTCCCGTTTTGCAAAAGGGAGTTTCAGCCTGCATTCCTCAAGGATCACGGGCGGTGGACTTGATTTCAGCCATGCTCATTTGCCAGAGGGGGCATTCGATATGACAAACCTTAAGGTTGAGCAAGGAGATATCAGCTTCAAAAATGCAGTGTTCGGCGAAGGATTAATAGATTTCCAGGATGCTGAATTCGGGGAAGGCACAATTCTTTTTACAAATACTGACTTTGGTGACGGGGATGTATCCTTTATTAACACTCAATTCGGGGATGGCAATGTATCATTTAAGGTAGCCCGCTTTGGTACAGGCAAGGTCGACTTTCATTATGCCAAGTTCCGGGAAGGCGATATCTCATTTGAAAGAACAGATTTTGGAGATGGAAGGGTGGATTTCCGAACGGCTGAGTTTATGAATGGCAGGGTTAATTTTAACCGGTCCGTCTTTGGGGATGGTGATGTTTCATTTGAAGCAAGTGAAATAAAAAAGGGTAAGATCAGTTTTAAACGAACCGTGTTCGGTCAGGGGGTTCTGGATTTTGAGCTGGCTGAATACGATGATGCAGACGTAACCTTTGACAGGGCTGTTTTTGACGTGGGAATAGTATCCTTTCACAATGCCAGATTTAAAACCCTATCTCTTCAGTCTTGCCATTTTGATCATTACCTTGATCTCAGGGTAGCAAAATGCCATCATATTGATCTATCCGATACTATTTGCAGGGACATAGTAGATATTATGCCTTATGAGTTTGACCTGGATATTGGCACAATTGATTTTTCAGGTATGCGGCTCATCGGCAGGATTTATATTGACTGGACCCTGAACCGTGTCAAGAAACTCATACGCGATCAGAAAGAAACAAATAACCGGTCAAAGGCAGAACAATTCCGTACCCTGAAAGAAAACTTCAGCGTTACCGGGCAGTACAACGCTGAAGATCTGGCTTATCTTGAGTTTAAGCGGCTTGAATCCATTGCCGAACTTGAAGAATCAATAGCGAAGAAGCCGGTATCAGCATTTTGGATGTACCCGGCTTACTGGTTCAAACTTATAATATTTGACTGGGTCGGCCATTACGCTACCAACCCTGTTCGGGTGATCATCTCAATGATGGTCATGTATACAATTTTCAGCGTAATGTTCATGTTGCTGACCTGGTTCACGCCTGCAGATATTGTGTCATCACTTGGGGATCCGGATAAACTGAATGTTGTCGTCAGATCCTTTTACCATTGCGCAATAACTTTTCTTACAATTGGATATGGAGACTACTACCCATCCGGATTTATACGCTGGTTCTCCAGTTTTGTGGGATTTGCCGGACTGGTAATGGTAGCTTATTTTACAGTTGCATTTGTACGGAAGATTCTTCGCTGATTGTTACTCTCCCCGAAAGTAATCTGCAGGGCATGTGCATTTAATTAGTCCTCCAACAGATCAGGCCTTAACCTCCGGGTACGCTCCATGGATTGTTCAAATTTCCATTTCTCGATTTTGGATGCATTGCCTGAGGTAAGTATTTCAGGTACTTTCCATCCTTTATATTCAGCAGGGCGGGTATATACAGGAGGGGCGAGAAGTCCATCCTGAAAGGAATCACTTAAGGCTGAGGTCTCATCCGAAAGCACACCTGGTATCAAACGAATAATGGAATCAACCATTACTGCTGCAGCAAGTTCACCGCCGGTCATCACATAATCTCCTATTGAATACTCTTTTGTAACCAGGTTGTCCCTTACACGTTGGTCCACTCCTTTATAGTGTCCGCAGAGAAAAATGAGATTCTCACATGTTGATAGCCTGTTGGCAGCCTGCTGATTAAAAAGTTCTCCATCCGGAGAAGTATAGATGATCTCCTGATAGCTGCGCTCATTTTTCAGCCGGGTCAGTGCAGCATCTATTGGCTGTATGTTCAGTACCATCCCGGCTTCCCCGCTGAATGCATAATCATCTATTTTCTTATGCTTATCGGTTGAAAAGTCTCGAAGGTTATGTATATACACTTCAGCAAGTAGTTTATCCCTTGCCCTCATTAGTATGGAATGATTGAGCGGGCTCTGTAAAAGTTCCGGGACGCCTGTCAGAATGTCTATTCTCATAAATTCAGATTTTATACAAAAATAGTCAACATGCCTAAAAAAACTTTGTGTATACTGCTTTATTAACTATTTTCGCAGCATGTCATTGTCAGTATTGACAGATAATGAGCAACGATGGAACAAAACGATCAGGTTCAAGATGGACCTCTCACCGGTAAATCCGGCGAAATAATGAAGGACACTTCCAAGGAGGAAAACTCCGCAAAAAAGCCTTCTGAAAAGAAGGAAGAAATGGTCCCCGAAACAACTGAGAAAGCAGATGCATCCTCAGTTGTAGTGGACGAATCTGCAATTCCCTCCCCCCCAGAGGAGAAGTCCGCCCAAATTACATTCGAAAACGAGTCGACAGAGACTCCGCCAACCGCGGAGGATTCTCCGATTGAGCCGGAAACTATTGAGGCCGTGGAATCTGCCATCGAAACGGAACCTGAGCCTGCACCCGAGATAAAAGCTGAAGATAAAACAGAAGCATTTGCAGATCATGGAGCAGATGTAGAGGCTGATGAGGACCCTGCTTACAAGGCAGATGCTAAGCTCGAATCCCAAGCCAAATCTGAACCCGAAGCCAAATCTGAAGCTGAACCTACACCCGAGCTAAAAGCTGAAGCCGAAACGGAAGCTGATCCTACACTCGAGCTGAAAGCTGAAGCCAAACCTGAACCTGAAGCCAAATCTGAACCCGAAGCCGAAACGGAGCCAGTGCCTGCACCTGAGCTGAAAGCAGAAGCCGAAACGGAAGCTAAGCCTGCACCTGAGCTGAAAGCAGAAGCCGAAACGGAACCAGTGCCTGAACCTGAGCTGAAAGCAGAAACCGAAACAGAGCCTGAGCCTGAACCTGAAGCCAAATCTGAACCCGAAGCCGAAACGGAAGCTAAGCCTGAACCTGAGCTGAAAGCAGAAACCGAAACAGAGCCTGAGCCTGAACCCGAAGCCAAACCTGAACCCGAAACCGAAACGGAGCCAGTGACTGCACCTGAGCTGAAAGCAGAAGCCGAAACGGAGCCAGTGCCTGCACCTGAGCTGAAAGCAGAAACCGAAACAGAGCCTGAGCCTGCACCCGAAGCCAAACCTGAACCCGAAACGGAGCCTAAGCCAGAAGCTAAAGCAGATAGTAAGGCAGAACAGAAAGTAAAAACTGAAAAGGCAAAGTCAGAAACCCAAAAAGAAACGGAACCGGAGGAAGTTGAAGCAAAAACCGAAGCAGATGGTAAAGCTGGTAATAAATCGGGCGAAAAGAAACCTGTGGATGGAGGAGCCAAGCCTATTCCGGATTTTGATTATTCTGACCTGACCCGGGAAGATCTGGTTAACCGTCTTGAAGTACTGCTCGAAAATCAGAATGTGCAGGAAATCAGATCAGATATCGATCATATAAAGGTTAATTTTTATAAGAAGAATAAGGCTGAGCTAGAACTGAAGCGTAAGAAATTTATTGAGGAGGGAGGCAGTATCGATGATTTTCAGGTTCAACCCGATATCCTTGAAGAGAAGATCAAAGTCCTTCTGAAGCAATACCGTGACCAGAAGACGGAATTCAACAAAAGCAAAGATCTTGAAAAGAAAGATAACCTTCAACTGAAGTATGAAGTCATTGAAAAGATCAAAGAGCTTATAAACAGGAAAGAATCGATCAATAAGACATTCAATGAATTCAGGGACCTGCAGAGAGAATGGAGGTTCATTGGACTGGTTCCCCAACAAAATCTGAAAGATCTGTGGGATACTTATAACCATCATGTTGAGAAGTTTTACGATTATATAAAGATCAATAAGGAGCTAAGGGATCTGGATCTGAAGAAAAACCTCGAATTGAAAATGCAACTCTGTGAAAGGGCAGAAGAGTTAATACTTGAATCCTCCGTCATTAATGCATTTAACAGCCTTCAGAAGTATCACGAAAGATGGCGTGAAATCGGTCCGGTACCCCTTGAGGTAAGAAACGAGATATGGGAACGATTCAGGGAGGCAACTGCAAAGGTCAATAAAAGGCACCAGGAGCATTTTGAAGGCCTTAAGAAAGAGCAGAAGAATAACCTTAATCAGAAAGTACTGCTTTGTGAAAAAGCTGAGGAAATCAGCAACGAAGTTCTTGAGACCCACAGACAATGGGATGAAAAATCAAAGGAGCTTATCGAAATTCAGAAGGTGTGGAAATCAATAGGTTTTGCTCCCAAAAAGGACAATAATAAGATCTATGAAAGGTTCCGTAAAGCCTGTGATGCATTCTTTAACAGGAAGCGGGAGTTTTATGCTCAGAGCAAGGAACTTCAAATGAATAACCTTCAGCTTAAAACAGATCTTTGTGTGCAGGCTGAGTCGCTTAAGGAGAGTACCGAATGGAAGAAGACCACGGAAGATCTGATAAATCTTCAAAAGAAATGGAAGGAAGTTGGACCGGTACCGAAAAAATATTCAGAAACGGTTTGGAGAAGGTTCCGGGCAGCTTGCGACGATTTTTTCAAGAAGAAGTCAGAATACTATCAGAATATCGATCAGACCTATACCAAAAACCTTGAGGAGAAGAAAAAACTGCTGAAGGAAGTTGAGTCAATGACATTGTCTGATAATGTTGAAGAGAACTTTAAGGCATTAAATGAGTATCAGCGCAAATGGTCAGAGATTGGTTTTGTGCCATTCAAGGAGAAGGAAGCTTTACAGGAGAATTTCAGAAAAGCGATTAATAAGCATTTTGACAACCTTGATATAAATGACAGCCGTAAAAACCTGCTCAAGTTTCGCAACAAACTGAGTAACATAAATCAAAAACCGAGAGCCGATTTTAAAATCGGCCAGGAAAGGGAAAGGTATCTGACGAGATTGCAGCAGCTCAATAGTGATATTGTGTTGTGGGAAAACAATATTGGATTCTTTGCCAAGTCAAAAAATGCTGAAGCAATGATCAGTGAGGTCCAGTCTAAGATTGACAAAGCAAAGGAGGCAATGAAACTGCTTGAAGACAAGATCAATTTGATCGACAATATGTAAAGCGCGAACATTTAGCAAAGAGTGGGGTCAACTAAATATATATTCATAACTGGAGGTGTTACCTCTTCACTTGGAAAGGGAATAATCTCGTCCTCTCTAGCAATGATACTGCAGGAAAGAGGTCTTTCAGTTACAATTCAAAAATTGGATCCCTATATTAACGTAGATCCCGGGACTCTCAATCCCTACGAGCATGGTGAATGTTATGTGACAGAGGATGGAGCTGAAACCGACCTTGATCTGGGCCATTATGAGCGTTTTCTCGGACGACCAACCAGCCAGGCGAATAATGTCACAACCGGTAGGATTTACCAGTTTGTTATCAATAAGGAAAGAAGGGGAGATTATTTGGGCAAGACGGTTCAGATAATACCTCATATCACTGATGAAATCAAGCGGAGAATCATGCTGCTTGGCCAGAAAAACAAGTTTGATGTTGTTTTGACTGAGATCGGGGGTACTGTCGGTGACATGGAATCCCTGCCATATATTGAAGCAGTGAGGCAGATAAAGTTTGAACTGGGGGCTACCAATACTCTGTTTGTGCACCTTACGCTGGTTCCCTATCTCTCTGCCACAGGAGAACTGAAAACCAAGCCAACACAGCACTCCGTTAAGGTCCTCCTTGAAAACGGGATACAACCTGACATACTCGTCCTGCGGGCGGAGAAACATTTGAACAGGGATATCCGGAAAAAGGTTGCTCTTTTCTGTAATGTGGATTATGATGCTGTCATCGAATCGGTAGATGTTTCGACCATCTATGAGGTACCATTGTTAATGCAAAAGGAGAAACTGGATGAGATTGCAATAAGGAAACTGGGACTTAATGATACGAAAACACCGGATCTCGGACCTTGGACTGAGGTAGTGAACCGGCTCAAGAATCCTGAGAAAAAGATTCAGATAGGACTTGTTGGAAAGTACGTGGAACTTGCGGATTCATATAAGTCCATTATGGAATCTCTGAGCCATGCAGGAGCAACCTATAAATGTGAAGTGAAGATCAATTGTATTCATTCAGAGGATATTACAATGGATAGTACTTCGGAACTCCTTGGGGAACAGGATGGAATTATCGTTGCTCCAGGATTCGGAGACAGGGGTGTAGAAGGTAAAATTCTGGCTTGTAACTACGCACGTACTGAAAATATTCCATTTCTTGGGATATGCCTGGGCATGCAGTGTGCGGTTATTGAATTTGCACGCTCTGTACTTGGGTATCCCAAGGCTCATTCAACGGAAATGTATCACAAGACCCCGCATCCGATTATTGACCTGATGGAGGAACAGAAAGGTATTAGCGAAAAGGGAGGCACAATGAGGCTTGGTGCCTATCCTTGTGTGATAAAGGAAGGCACTAAAGTACATGAAGCCTATAATAAGAAATTTATAAAGGAGAGGCACAGGCATCGTTATGAATTCAATAATGATTATCTCAAGGAGTATGAGAAAAACGGTTTTATTGCATCAGGAATTAATCCCGACAGCAAACTGGTGGAGATTATGGAAATGAAAGACCATCCCTGGTTTGTTGGTGTTCAGTTTCATCCTGAGTACAGCAGTACTGTTATGAAACCCCATCCCTTATTTATTCACTTTGTTAAAGCCTCAATGGATATCTCGGCAGCAAAACCCGAAATGCAAGCTAAAAAAGTTTAAAATGGACAAAAACACAATCCTGGGCCTGTTAATAATTGCAGGCCTGCTAATTGGATATTCACTCTTCACGAAGCCTTCCAGAGAAGAACAGGCCGGCTTACAAAGGGTAAGAGATTCCGTGGCACTCGCTGAACAAATAAAACTACAACAACAACAGACTCAGCAGGCAGAACAGGCACAAAATCAGCCAGTTATAGAGGATGCCCTGGTCACCTCACAGGATACGCGAGCGAAAAGCCTTGAGGAAAACAGGGCTGTTTATGGCGCCTTTGCGGAGGGTGCATCCGGATCAGAGGAGTATATAACACTGGAGAATGATAAGATAAAACTTAAAATTTCCACGCTCGGTGGACGGCCCTACACAGTAGAGCTTAAGGAGTATTTAACTTACGATACATTGCCCCTGATATTGTTTGACGGAGATTCAACGGTTTTTGGCATGACTTTCTTTGCTCAGAACCGAACCATCAATACAAATGAATTGTTTTTTACACCTTCAGTTGACCAGGCTCAATTGGACGCAAGTAATGGTTCCCCGAGCCTGTCTATGAGGCTTCCTGCCGGAGACGACCGTTTTATAGAATACTATTACGCACTTGAGCCCGGGAGTTATATGGTGGAATTCAAGCTAAGGTTTGTAAATATGGCAGATCTCCTTTCTTCAAATAATAATTTTATTGACATGAGTTGGAACATTTATGTTCCCCAGCAGGAGAAGGGAAGGATGAATGAATTGAATTATACCTCTATCTTTCTTAAGCATTTTCAAGACGAAGTTGAAAGGCTTAGCATGCGTTCCAAGAAGGATGTGCAGGAAAAGGATGTTCCTACAAAAGTTCGCTGGATCGCTTTTAAGCAACAGTTTTTCTCCTCGGTGTTCATTGCTGAAGAAAGTTTTTCCAATGCAACTGTACGCTCAACCAAGCTCGAAGAAGACCCCAAGTACCTGTATACATTTGAATCACAGATCGGAATCCCTTATGTCCCTGAAGCTGAACTTGTACTGAATTACAGGTTCTATTTTGGCCCCAACCATTACAATACCCTGAAGACATTTGACCTGGAGATGCAGGATCTTGTGGGACTGGGGGGCATGTTCAGCAGGGTTATCAATAAGTATGCGATTATCCCGGTATTTAATTTTCTTAACCGATTCATAGACAATTACGGTTTGATAATTCTGCTGCTGACCATTGTAATCAAGTTAGTACTCTTCCCCCTGACATACCGATCCTATATGTCTATGGCAAAGATGAGACTGCTGAAGCCTGATATTGATGCAATTAATGCAAAGATTCCAAAGGACAAATCAATGGAAAGACAGCAGGCCACAATGGGCCTTTACAAAAAAGCAGGGGTTAGTCCCCTGGGAGGCTGCCTGCCAGTCGTTCTGCAAATGCCGATCCTGATCTCTATGTTCAGGTTTTTCCCCACATCCATAGAGCTAAGGCAGCAGAGTTTCCTCTGGGCGCATGACCTATCTACCTATGATTCAATTCTTGATCTTCCATTCACCATACCAATGTATGGTGACCATATCAGCCTTTTTACCCTGCTTATGACCGCATCAACAATTCTGACCATGAAGATCAGCAACCAGGCCAATATGTCACAGAGCCAGATGCCGGGAATGAAAGGAATGATGTACATGATGCCAGTAATGTTTATGTTTATGCTGAACAACTGGTCTTCAGCACTGACTTACTATTACTTCCTGGCCAATATCATTACATTTGGACAAAACCAGCTTGTCAAGCAGTTCGTTGATGAGGATGCCCTGAGAGCGAAGTTAACCAGCAATAAGAAAAAACCGGCGGCAAAAAAGAAGAGTAGTTTCCAGAAACGTCTTGAGGATATGGCCAAGCAACGAGGGGTCAAACCACCTAAAAAGAAGTAAGCCTGGGTAGGAACTGGTCCCGGCACATCAATTTAGCCGGGCCTGAATTCAGAATTATTATTGCAGGTTCTTTTTTAACTGAACCATTTTCAGGGCTGTAATTGCGGCCTCATCTCCCTTGTTACCATGCTTTCCCCCGGAACGGTCTTTGGCCTGTTGCAGGGTATCTGTAGTGAGCAGACCGAATACAAACGGCCTTGAGTATCTGAGGTTCAGGTCTGTAATACCCTGTGTAACACCCTGGCAGATGAAATCGAAATGCCTTGTTTCCCCCTGTATGACACATCCCAGGCAAATAACAGCATCCGGATTCCTGGATTCTGTAATGAGTTGTGCACCCAGAGGTAATTCAAAGCTGCCGGGAACATATTCAATGTTGATGTGCTCTTCTTTTACACCATGCCTGAGAAGTGTGCTGACAGCACCTTCCAGAAGGGCATTGGTAATCTCATGGTTCCATTCTGAAAGGACAATACCTATCCTTAATCCTTCCCCGGAAGGGATATCGTCCGGATTATAATCGGATAGATTCTTAAGGCTTGTAGCCATGTCCTAGGATTGCAGTTTACTGCGGGTAATGTATTTTTCAATATTATTGCTCCTGGAATAATCCGGATAATTTTCCAGTATCTCTTCGTAAAGATCAAGCGCTTTTTCGAATTCGCCAAGATTCTCATATACAAGTCCTGCTTTCATCAGGTACATAGGGGCAGTGAAGTTATTATCAGAGATTCCGGCTGCCTTGATATAATACCCGAGTCCATCTTCAAGGTCACCAAGTTCAACGAGAGCATCACCAATGGCTCCTGTTGCAATAGGGGCGACCATCTTGTCTTTCGACTTGAAATTTTTAAGGTAATCGATGGCATCTTCATACTGTTCTGACTTCAGAAAAGAAATTCCGGCATAGTAATTGGCCAGATTGCTGGCTTTCGTAATCCCGTAATCGTCTATGATTTGAAGGAAACCTGAATAATTACCATCTCCGTAAAGGGCCAGGTCAAAAGAATCAATTTCAAAATATTTTTCTGCGACGAACATTTGTCCGTGAGCTTCTTCTTCAAGCGGATTGAGGTAAAGCCTTTTAGCACCTATAACTAATACTACGATTGCAAGTACAATGGCAACCACACGTACGATCCATTTCTGGTTATCTTCTATAAACTGTTCTGTTTTCGTCAACGCACCTTCGACGGTTTCCAGAGAAGTGTCTTTAACTTGATTCTTCTTTGACATTTTAATTTGATTGATGTAGTTCTGTGAAAAACAACGCAAATGTAATTGTTTTGATTGAATAAAAAAACGATAGAATCCCCCCAGTTTTCCTATTTTTGTTCAGAAACACACCCAAGATGCATTTGTCCCACGTTTCCCTTGTAAATTTCAAGAATTATGACCAGTTGGAGTTGTCTTTCAGCCAGAAGATCAATTGTTTCGTGGGGGACAATGGCACCGGGAAAACAAACCTCCTTGATGCAATCTATTATCTGTCAATGACTAAAAGTTATTTTAATTCGGTTGACACATATAATATCCGACACGGGGAAGAGCATTTCCTGATACAGGGTGAATACTTTCGTGATGAATTACCGGAAAAGATCCACTGCGGTGTTCAGAAAGGCAAACACAAAATATTCAGGAGGAACAAAAAGGACTATACCAGGCTTTCTGAGCACATTGGTCTTTTACCTGTGGTTATGATATCACCCGCAGACAGTGCCCTTATTACAGAAGGCAGCGACGAGAGGAGAAAGTTTTTAAACGCTGTAATTGCACAGTTTGACAGTGAGTATTTGGAGTGTCTGATGAGGTATAACCGTGCCCTGGGACAACGCAACGTACTGTTAAAAGATTTTCACAGGAGCGGGAAATTCCAACAGGAATTGCTTGAGATATGGGATGAGCAGCTGGTTCGGAACGGAAACTATATCTATGAGAAACGTTTGGAATTTGTGAAAGACCTAGTCCCAATTTTCCAGGAATACTACCGTACGGTTTCCGAGGACAGGGAACAGATCGGGCTTGATTACTCCTCACAGTTGAATGATAAGGACCTGGGCACTCTTCTGAAAGAGCATGAGCAGAAGGACCGGATATTGCAATATACCACGGCTGGTATCCATAAGGATGACTTGCTGATGAGTCTGGGGGGGCATCCCATAAAAAGGATTGGTAGTCAGGGGCAGCAAAAGACTTTTCTGGTAGCCCTGAAACTTGCCAAATTTGATTTTATCAGGAAGATAAACGGATTCCATCCCATCCTTTTACTTGATGATGTATTTGATAAGTTTGACGCCAGGCGAGTCAAGCAGATTATTAGCCTGGTGGCAGAACATGAATTCGGTCAGATCTTTATTACGGATACCAGTCGTGAACGCATAAAGGACGTGCTCAGTGGCCTGTCCATAGACTATAAACTTTACCAGGTAGACTTGGAAGGGGTCAGTGAAGCACCCTGAAAAACATGAAAGGAAATTTTTTATGGAAAGAAACAATACCCAGAGCATTGCTGAAGCTATTCGTGCCTATCTTAAAGATTCCAAGCTTGAGAAACCACTAAAGGAAAGGCAACTTGTTCAATCATGGGAATCCCTGCTTGGAAAATCCGTTGCCCGCGCAACAAGTAAGATCTACCTGAATAATGGAACTCTATTCGTCCATCTGAACTCCTCAGTAGTGAAAAATGAACTTTTTATGCTTCAGGATGAGATTCTTAGAAAGCTGAATGAGGCTGCAGGTGAGCAACTGGTCCGGGAAATCGTACTCCGCTGATTACATACAGTCCGTACGCTCACTTTTTGCAAAAAAGAAATCTGCTTCTAATTCAGCATTTTCATTACTGTCGGAACCGTGGACCGCATTCATTTCAAGTGATTGAGCATATTTTTTACGGATAGTTCCTTCCTCGGCGTTTTCAGGATTGGTTGCCCCGATAAGCTTTCGGTAATCCTCAACAGCATTCTCCTTCTGAAGTATGGCTGCTACAATCGGTCCGGAGGACATAAATTCGACAAGGCTTTCATAGAACGGCTTACTGCGATGTATTGCATAGAATTCCTCAGCCTGGCGTGTACTGAGTTTTATGAGTTTCATTGCAATGATCCGAAACCCGGCTTCGTTGATCATATTGAGTATCGGTCCGATATGGCCTTTACGGTAAGCTCCGGGTTTAACTATTGTAAGGGTAATATTGTTTGCCATTTTCCTGGGTTTTTTCGTTTAATAGCTCGCGAATATACAATTATTTAGATTGAAATAGAATATTCCTAACTTTGCCACCCTCAACCGAATGAATTCAGGATGATCCAAAAATTGCCGGACGAAATATATTCAAAGCTGAGAAAGGTACTTACCTCTCCCTTTCGTGTGGTCATACTTACCCATATTAACCCCGACGGGGATGCAATAGGTTCCATGCTTGGAATGTACTGGTTTTTGAAGAACAGGGGATGTACAGTCAACATGGCGGTTCCCAACGAGATCCCTCAATTCCTGATCTGGATGGAAGGAGCTGAGCAGATTCTCGACTTCAGGGGACAGCAACAGCAGGTTGAAGAGGAAATGGGAAGGGCTGATCTTGTATTCTGTCTTGATTTTAATGAGCCGGACAGGATTGGTAATATTAAAGACATTCTTGAAACAAGCAATGCCCTGAAAATACTCATTGACCATCATCCCCATCCGGCTGATTTCACTGACTTTATGATATCAATACCGCCTGCGAGTTCTACAGCCGAGCTGATCTACAAATTTATACTTGATCTTGATGGGAAGAAGGGTATTACCAAAACCATCGCTGAATGCCTGTTTGTCGGCATTATGACGGATACAGGGAGTTTCAGTTTCAACAGCTCAGAACCCGGAACATGGCATGCAGTTGCCGCCATGCTTGAGGCAGGAATTGACAAGGACAATATTCATAGTCTTGTCTATGATAATTTTACCGAAGCCAGAATGCGGATGCTTGGATACAGTCTTCAGGAAAAAATGATTGTGATGCCTCAGCATCGCACTGCCTATATTTACCTGAGCCGGGAAGAATTGGATAAGTTCAACCACCTGTCCGGTGATACTGAGGGGTTTGTGAACTATCCTTTTTCAATCAAGGGTATCCGGGTAACAGCTCTTTTTCTGGAAAAGAAGAATCATGTTAAGATCTCCTTCCGGTCTAAGGGCAGCTTTGAGATCAACCGGTTCGCCAGTAAATATTTTAACGGAGGGGGACATAATAATGCTGCCGGAGGTGAATCAAAAGACAACATGGATATTACCATTAAGAAATTCGAAACACTTATATCCAAATACAGCGATGAGATCAACCTTGCGCCATAAATTACCAGGACTGCTTCTCATCTTTTTATTAGCGGCCTCTCTGGGCTCCTGCCGACAAGCCCCAGGTGAGGAAAAGGCACCCTCTCTGACCCAGGAGGAAGAGAAGGAGATGCTTTTGAGGGTTAATAAATATTTGGTTCAGAAAGATATTGAACAGATTAAGAGTTATGCGGAACGGAGGGAATGGGAAATGGAGGTTACAGAATCCGGTCTTTTCTATGATATCTATGAAAAGACAGATGGAATAAGGGTGGAGAGCGGAATGCGGATCAAAATGGAATACAGGCTGAGCCTTCTTGACGGAACCCTTTGCTATTCTTCTGAACAGGATGGGGTTAAGGAATTTATTTTGGGAAAAAGTCTTGAGATTTCGGGACTTGAACAGGGAACGGAATTAATGCGACTGGGTGAGAAGGCAAGGTTTATTAT
>DRHS01000047.1 GCA_011053095.1 Bacteroides sp. | reverse complement strand
TTTGCTTTAGGTTTTTGTTTAGATTCCTTCTCTTTTATATTGAGTTCCTTGCCTTTTTCAGCAGCACGGTTTTCTTCTTTTTTAATTTCCAGGTCATGTTTATCCTGTTCAAGTTCAGCTTTGGTGAGTTCAGCCATGGATTTAAGAACTTCATCTTCCCCTTTTTCTATTTTGGCACCTACATCAATTTTCTTGACAATAACAGCAGTTTCATTTTTCGCACGGGCATCCTGGGTCTTGGCAACCCTGTCAAGTTCTTTTTCTCTGGCGGCAGCATCAATCTTTTTCTGAGCATCTTCACTACTAATTCTTTGGGTAGCCTCTGCGTTTTTCTGAGCCTTGCGTTCACCTTTGTCCAGTGCAGACTTGGCATAACTCATAGACGGAGAATCAAGTACGTTGGCAATATCCAACAGTGATGCCTTACCCTGCTGAACAGCCATGGTAAGGAGTTGTTCCATCTTATCAAGTTTCTTGCGGTCCTCAAATGAATTGGTTACAAACACTCCCATGTCAGAACCGTTGAGTTTATCACCGTCAATTTTCAATGTTGCCACATCCAGTCCATCCAAAAACTCAAATTCCCCTCCATCGATATAAGCTATTTTTGCAAGTTCCAGGAGTTCACTCAGTACAGCCTCTTTCACAAGATCATGGAAATAGAACCAGGGTTTGGTAACATTCGTGCTGCGGGAAATTGAAGTTTGTGCTCCCGTGGCTGTTTCCTGTTTGCCAATATCACCCATTCGCTGAGGAGCTACCCCCATAATATCCTCTACAAGTTTTTCGAGTTTTTCAAGAACTTCCATATATTGACCTACCACTTGAGACAATGACATATCAATAGATTGGAATTGATTGAATGTAGCTATTGTGTTAGGATCTCCCTTACGTCCTTCTTCACGGGAATTGATCCATATCACACCCAGATTCTCAAAGTAGTACATCCACTGGTCAACATCCCATCCCATGGATTTCGGAAGTTGCGCTATATCCATTACAAACTTACGTCCCTTGGCTTTTGCCAATTCCTGTTCCAGTCTCCACCATACAATTATATATGTAAACTGATGAGCCTTGACCAGATCCACCATTGAGGTAGCAACCGAATTTATGTTGTTGTAGATATAACCGATATAGGGTAAATTCTTGGTCTGGTTACTCTTTAGCCGGACATTCAGGAACATATCCTGACCAGCCATGGTTCCTTCCCATATCTGGTCTTCCCACATCCATTCTATCTGGGCATCCAATGCCTTAAGTTCCGGAGTCATCTTGAAAGTATCATCAACTTCCACCTCTTCCCACTTACCGCTTCTCGGGTCCGGGTACCGGAGCATTCCAATCTTGGCATAAGAACGCCAGGCACATTTCATGATGTATACATGTGAAGATATTCCCTGTGATCCGTAATTCCTTCGCTGGCCCCCATCATATGAGTAGGCAAAGCTCTGTCGCATTCCTCCCTGGAAATAACTGAGCCCTGCTGCCCCGGTGGAAACCTTTTTCACTTGGTCATCGGTAAGTACATCCCCGTATTCTGAAATGAATTCCCCGTTAGGTAACCAGTATTCTTCCTTAGCCCAGTTCCCTTTATGTATAAATGTAGTGTTTGCCCCCTTGTCAAAATCAAACTGTAATGGATTTACGGTACGGGCAGACGGATGGCGGTGGGAAATTCCTGTATAATAGATCTCTTCCGCAGATACCAGTGCATGGAAAAATCCCAGGTTGAATTTCAATGCCAGCTGATCATTGTGCTTAAGCATTTTCAGTATCTTGGTATTGACCCTTTCCGTAGGATCCATATATTCGGAATCAAATCTTTTCATCTCCAGTTGAATGTCAGGCAGGCTGTTGCGTTGTTGCATTGCCTTCTGAAGCTGTCCCCGTAATTCCTGAAACTGTGTCTGATCCTGTACAGTCTTTATATCACTACGGAGTTTTGAGATCTGGGATTCCAGGGAAGTTATCTGCTTATCCAAACCGAGCTCCATGCGAATATGGGCCTTCATCAGATCCTTGAGCATGTCTTTTTTCTTCTGTTTTTTGGCAGATACGGCATCTCCTGAGATGGCATAAACGAAAAAATCCAAAGAGCTGTTCATTTCCTCTCCCCTGAGAGTTTCCAGCCTGCTTCGAATTATATTGTAGTTTTGCATTTTGGTGGGAATTCCACCATACTTCTGCATATTAATTCCCAAAGGGTTCAGTACGTAGTCAAAATCCTGTTCCCTGAAACGGGAGTTTACCAGGTCATAGTTTATTTCCTTGTTCTCCCGGGAACTTCTTCCCATATCATCCACAACTGTAGACATGGATCTGATGGCCAATACACAACGTCTTCCCCATTTTTCTCCCTTTAAGGTAGAACTGATATGCTGTGGAGGCATAGAAGCGGGGGACTGCTGTACACTTACGGTTGCTGTTGCTTGCATTTTATCTTCTGTTATGAATCATGTTACCTGCGAATAATTTACGTTCGAAAAAGTCTGGTTTAGCATCTTCATCTTCATCGTTTTCCTTTTTTGCTTCCTTCCGTTTGTCATCTACCACTATAGTACGCATCTGTATAAGTTGTATGATTCCAAGCATCAATGCAATCACCCGGTCAAAGTTACCTTCAACATTATACGAGATTAACTCTTTGAGCAAAGGTATAGATTTTATTGTATGTAATTGCAATTTTCCGTCGCCAATTGGTGTTAACAGCCATTCACGTAGGTAAATTTCAGCCTCATTCTTAACCTGTGTACTCATATGTTGCCCATAAATACGGGTCTTTGCAGTCTTTGAAGTCTCATTTGCTTTCAGGACTCCGGGAGTATAGGCAAGTAGTCCGATAGAGAACATTTTCTTGAAATGATCTTTTATCATTTGCTTGTCATTTTCATACAAACAAACAGCATCTCCATAGGATAACAACAGTCTGCGTGCCTGTTCATAAAAGTCAGAAGCCAGTAGTGGCCTGCCGGTATACTCTGCAACAATTCTGTCAAACCCACCATTAAGGGGCGTACCTCGTCTGATAATCAATATCGAGCCTAAAGATACAGAATTTGGCGCAACATCAAAATCATATGGATCCAAACCTCCACAATACCATCCGTATTCCGCATCTTCATGAGGCATTTCCCAAATAACCACGGCACCGGTATTGTCATCTGTGAGTTTGACAGGATAGTCCGTAGGTTTGTACTCATCTTCACTTAATTTAAAATAAGCCTCCCCTGATTCCCTGAGATACATCCACCCTGCAAGTCCTTTAATGGAAGGATCTGTCTGCATGGAAAGCAAATTGTCCATATGTTCCTTAAGGTCAGCACTCGGCAGGATAGAATGATGAGTCAACAAGAATACCTCGGAATGTACAATAGGTCGTTGTACGATCTCATGTTCATAAGCTTCTTTCTTCTTAACATTTCTCTTGAGACGTTCTCTCTTTTTCAAGATGTAACGAAGAGCAGCCTGCCAATTGGTATTCCCCAGATCATCCTTGAACTGGTTCAGGGTCATCCATGCAGGAACAAAGAAACCAATCTTGGTCTGGTAACCTTCAAATTCATCATCGAACTCCAAACACTCAAAAGCACCCGGAGAGTAGAATACCTGTTTAACCTGTTCTGTTGCACCTCCCGACATATCACCTCCCGTACCTGTCATCCAGATGATGCCCTGTTTTACAGTTCCGTCAGCGGCAGCTTCTTTCATTTGCCCGAGAACATCAATAAGATTGTTCATAAATCCTACTTCATCAATTACCGCAAAATTAGGTCGGGTACCATTGGCCGCCACATGATTATCCTTAAAACTCCTGTGCTGTATAAGTGAAGAAGAACCTTTTTTACCCCATTGCCCCCCTATCTTAATATCATATCCTGCTGTAATGGTACCTGCTGATTCCCAGGAACCTGAAAACCTTTTATAAAATGGTGAAGGATATACATCCTCTCCTATTGTTATCTTACCCGGCAGATTGTTAAGGCCCAATTTCATTTTGGTGATAAGGTCGTTGGAATATTTGGTATCAATGGCACCGATAAGAGTTTCAGAGGTCATCTGTTCCCCCAAAGCCTTGAGTTCCAAATACTCATCATAATCGGTAGCACCGTCAAACAAGAAATTATGTGACAGACAAGCTGCTGCCCAATAAGATTTACCCCCACCACGGGATTCCATATCTGCATTGTTGAATGCCATGTTGAAATACTCCGCTTTGCCCAATGGCTTGTCAAAATACTGATATAGGTAATCACGTACAGACATGTATTTTTTAAAGGTACCGTCCGGCTTTAAAATACTGGCTTTGATAAGTTCGGGATTGTTGTATTCCATGAGCAGATCCTCAAACTCCTGGTAGTTTTTCAATGGATCACAATAACGAAATATATCATGACAAGTCACTTCGGTATCATCCTCAAAACCCGAGAATCCCCGGCATTCTTCATAAAGTTGTGCCTTTATCCATTCCAGATCCCTGAGAAACGGGATACCGGTTCTTTTATGTTTGGATTTGGCTCCTCTGGGAGTCAGTTTTATTTTCCAGAAATTTACAAACCAGTGCAGAGGTCCGGATACCCATTTCCATTCACCTTCATGTTCTACCCAGCGCCCGTCAATACTATAACGTTTCTGTTGTTTCCAATAGCGCTTGTATTTAATTCCCAAAGGATTCAGTTTTGGAGGATTAACAGCTATCTTTACTTTTTTTACAGGTATCCTGTTCTTATACAGAATCCACATGTCGTCATGTACTGGTATCATAATTTAAAACCCCTTATCTCCGTCACTCAGACTTTCTTTCTGGTCTCCTTTTGTAACTCCCCCCACTTCAGAGGAACGCAAGGCATTCATTGCTGCCTGAATGATTCCATTAATTTTATCTGTAGCTGCAAACATTCTATCCAATTGGTCAGCTGTGCCTTTTTCAAGAATATTCTTCCCTTTTACATTTTTATAACTATCCATTGTATATTTAGTGGAAGTTATAAAATCTGTACGATCCGCTAATTTTGCTTCCAGTCTTCTGAGTGATAAACCCAACGGGGTGTCTATACTCTGTTCAAATTCAGAGATCAGAGTACGGACATCCGTTTGCTTGTTTAAAGACAAGTTTGCACAGGTATAAGGGTCTCCTATAAAAGTCTGCATGAATAGTGCATTTTCAAATAAATCTTCTGAGGTTACTTCCCACTTGTCAATTTCCGGTTGTGCAAACATGGGACTTTTCCTGTCATAGCACATAGTCAACAACCACATAAATAATGAGGACTCCTTTAAATGATCCTCTTTTTTATTCAGGCGAAAGAACTGTCCAAAGATCTTATGTGTTTTGTATACAGGAAATTCTTCCCAAAAATTGAGTTTCTTATCATAGGAGTCTACTGGATGGTTCTGTAACATAGTTTATTTTCTTTAATTAATTTCCATTATGGCCAACGTATTCTGTAAGATACTTCCCAAATGCTGCCATACTTTATCAAGTGCTTTTTCCCGGGCTATCTTATTACCAATTACAATATCGTAATTATCAGGATCCACACATCCTGCAACTCCGATCACTTCAAATCCATCCTGTAAGGTCAAATGACAAACAGTCATTTTCTTTCCTGATTTGATGTAGTTCTCTGCTGTAATACAACCTTCCACATCTTTTACTGTTACGGTATTACCGGGTATTTGTATAGGTTTCATTGTTCAAATAGTTTTAATAATTCATAATTGGGTTCTATATCATTTGGATTGTACCTTAGCAATACCTCTGGTTCCTGGTGGAGTGTTTGCCTTAGCTCCTGCCAGTTTTTCGGCTGTGCCATCCACATCTTCCATGATCCTATTTTCACTGACGAGTACATCATAAAACATCTCTAATAAGATTACATAATCCGTGACAAACAACATTGGTCTGTCCCATTTTCCTTTTTTGTTACGGTAAATATCCGAATATTTTAATAAAATCGGGTAACACCTTGAAATTTTTTCCGTGAGAACCGTAATTCTCTTCTTATCCTTAAGGGGAGCTTTATTGGAATCAAACAAGCGTACATGGTCTCCAACTAATTTTTCCAGAGCCTTCACCCTGGTCTCATATTTGGCTTTCATTACAGAGAGAGCAGCCTTACGCTGTTGTAAAAATTTGACAGTATATTTATCAGTAACTTTCTTGATTCTTGCTTTTTGGCGGTCCCAAAGTTTCTTGGCCTTGTCAGAATCTTTTTCCATAATCTCTATCATACCTATTCCCACCAGATATGCACGGAGTCCTTTATCACTGTGCGGATACACCAATGTGCCATAGTTAGCCCAGAAATAAGTAGGAGATTGTTTACATTTATACAATTCCTTATCCCAAAATTCCTTGTCCCTGAATGCTTTTGAGTACTGTTCCATATTCATATGCATACCATCAACATCAACAATGGCAAGTTCTGCTTTTTCGTCATTATCCAGATAAAGCTGAGGTTTTGTACCTCCTCTTTTGGAATCCCAGTAAACCAGGTGGTGCTGTTCGAAAATTTTTACCAGATTTCCCGGGTCCAATCCCTGGGGAAGACTTGAAATGTCATAAACCAATTTCATCTTTTGTTGTTTTAATTAAATTCTAAAGGATCTTCATCCTCAATTTTATTTGCGTTCTTTATTTTATTCTGTGCCCGTGTACAATGTTGCAGACCTATCAAATGGTAATTCACATCGGGAGAAATGAATGTACCCACATTGCGAATATATACTGATACAGGAGCCTTGGATACAATTGCTCTTCTGAGTAAACCCAGTTGGGATGAAATAATCTTACTGATCACCTTGACTGAAAGACCTGTACGACAAGCTGTTTCATGTATGACACGTTTCTGATTATTCATCTATGGAGAAATTAAAGACTAATTTGGCATTGGGCACAAGTTCCGGATTGATAGTATACTTACGCCCTTCCTTTGCCAGTATATTCTTTTTGGTAAGAGCATCGAAAGTATTATTCAAATGTGCAGGTGATATTTTCAGGTTATTCACGACTTCCTTGCGGGCTTCGGTAGAGAACAACAATATAGATGCATAAGGTTCTTTCACCCCGTTTGATACATATTCTGAATACTTAGCGATAAGTTCTACCGTAACTTCCAACTGTTTATGGGTCAGACGTTCATTCGCCAGGTAAATTCTAAGATAATTACTTATAACGTTTTGTTGAGAACCCGAAATATTTATTATGATATTGTCTGATTTAAGTGCTGCCATAAAATTCCATTTTGTTGTTGTACAAATATAAAACAAAAATTGTTACATAACAAAACAAATTTTATTATAATTTATCGATAAACATATCTATCTGTTTATCAACATCTTCTGCAAGAACTACATTTTGCCTGACAAGAAAATCCCTTCCTTTTTTAGTAAGTGTGTAAAAATGCTTTCCCATGGGAATGACATTTCCCGTAGAGCGCATGGCCATCAATGTTGTGGTATATTTTTTACCTGCAGGCATATAATGTACATGGGTTGTCTGATAATAATTACTCATAGCTATAGCTAAAAGTACTTCCGTTTTTGTTGCATTTGGTTTTGACATACTAAAAAAGGGAGTTTAAAACCCCCTGTTTTTATTTTTCTGTTTCAGGTA
>DRHS01000046.1 GCA_011053095.1 Bacteroides sp. | reverse complement strand
TTTTTCTAAAGAAGGTATTAAGATTTGGTCTTGAAATAGAGTTGGAGATCGGGAATGAATGGATTTTACGACTATAACTTCTTTATCCTCCATGGATAAATTATCGATTGTGTTGCTATCCACATTATTGAATACTTGCCATTTATTCAATTTTTTAGCTCATCTTACGGAGAACTTCGTCAGCTGAAAAGGGAAGTGCAACATTGAGCGCATCTCGGTTAGATAAATAGAAAAACTGACCCTTATTCCGATACCCTTCAATTTCCAATCTTACTAAATACCTTTAATCTATATAGTTAGTATTGCAGGTTTGACTCTCCTACGGACTGCCGGGATGTCTCTTTGGAATTTTGTCCAGTTTATTATACAAATAACTGGACTTTTTTTGTGGTTTTACAAGACAGTTTTGCCATGAAATCGTCTGATATAGTTAAATATAGAGTGGGCCGCCTTCAGAGAGGGCATGTATTCACCTACTCAGATTTAGATATGGATGTGGCCAAGAAGGACGCAGTCATTAAGGCCCTGAACAGGATGGTCGAAGCTGGCACGCTGAAGAAGTTATCAAAAGGTAAGTATTACAAGTCAGTAATCACCCCATTTGGAGAATTACAGCCGGACCAGAACCAGATTGTAAAGGATATACTTGAAGACAATGGATACCTGACCGGTTTAAGCATATTCAATCTACTTGGGCTGACCACCCAGGTTGGAAATACTATAGAGATTGGCAAGAACGATTTGAGGCAAGTTCATAAGAGAGGCCATTATAAGATAAAATACATCCGGCAGAAGAATACTATCACCAAACATAACATACCCTTCTTACAGATCCTTGATTCCATAAAATTGATCAGAAAAATCCCGGATACCAACCTGGTGAATGCTTCCAATAGGTTTATTTCCATATTGAGGCGTTTGAATGATGCAGAAATCATGAGCATTCTCAGGCTTGCAGAGAAGTACCCTGCCTCCACAAGAGCATTATTGGGATTCTACCTGGATGAAGCAGGTAAGGGTAAGTTCACCCCGGGTTTGCGAAAGTCTCTGAATCCTATCAGTAAGTATAAGAACCTGGAAATTGCATCAGCCTTTCAGAAGGCGAAGAACTGGAACATTGTATGAAGCTACACGAAGACAAAAAGCTTTTCACGCAGGCGGTACTGTATACTGCTCAGCAGATGAAGATCAAGGAATTGTACGTAGAAAAGGATTACTGGGTTTGCTTTGTACTTGACTTCATTTTTAAGCAAGAGTACAGGGATGACCTCCTCTTTAAAGGAGGGACCTCCCTGACCAAATGCTTTAGCCTTCTGGAATGTATCGTTACGGTTGACCTTAATACCGGTAAGAACATGTTGGTATGGGAGAAGACACAGGATGTGGGGACTGTCGGATATCATATTTACCGTGAAAAAACCATCGGCCAGTATGAGCTTATCGGACAGGTTATGAATCCTGAAAACCAGCCCTATCTCAATAAGATCACTTCCGTCGATACTTGTGGAAATGAATCGGAACTTGATGATGTTTCTTACCATAAACCGATCTTCCTTAACTGGTCTGGACAAATTACGCAATCCAGGGAGTTTCAAACCTTGGAGACTACCTGACTTCCTTTGAGATATACAGGGGAAGCGATTCGTCCGCCTTGACCCTTTACCATGAGGTTGGAAGTATAAACAACTATACGGATACCGATCCGAATGCCCTTATTAAGAGGTATTTCTACAGAGTAGCCGGTGTATTGAAAGATCCATGTTATGCCTCCGAAGGTAAGAAAGCCGGTACCGGTCCTTACCTACATTCCCTTTCCAATATGGATGATAACAAGTTAAAGGACACTGGAGACACTACAGGTACGTTTGTTAATCCATTAATCTCACAAGATTTGTTGATCTACCCAAATCCATTCAATCAATCCACATCCTTTGTCTTCCCTAACCAGTCAAATGAAAAATACA
>DRHS01000045.1 GCA_011053095.1 Bacteroides sp. | reverse complement strand
CCAGCAGGAGGAAACCTATGCCGATGACAACCATATGGAAAGGCGCATCCAGCCTGAATATTCCAACGAAGGGATCGTACCTGCAAATTATAAATTCTGTCCCTGGCCACCTGGTTCGCCCTTAAGTCCCGTTCACGAAAAGGGATCCTATGGCTTTCTGTATTTACACTTATCTATTTCGGCTTTTACCGGAAGGGCTGTATATGCTCCATCGGCGCCATTCAGAATGTTGCCCTTTCGATCGGTGACCCATCATACAGCATCTCGCTGACAGCACTATTGTTTTTTCTGTTGCCGCTTTTCTTTACCCTGTTTTTCGGGCGGACATTCTGCGCCGGTGCCTGTTCCCTGGGAGCCATACAGGATCTTCTAATAATTAAACCCATCTCCCTTCCGGTCTGGGTGCGCAAAACGTTTGGGATGTTTGCGGTTGTGTACCTCGGACTCGCGGTGCTATATGCAGCTGCCGGAACAGAATTTATAATTTGCAGGTACGATCCCTTCGTTGGAATATTCAGGCTGGATGCGCCTTTCCATATGGTTGTCATCGGCATAGGTTTCCTCCTGCTGGGAATGTTTGTTGCAAGACCCTATTGCCGTTTTTTCTGTCCTTACGGGGTACTGCTGAACTGGATGTCAATCTTCTCCAGGAAGCATTTGAGTATTACTCCGGCTGAGTGCGTACAATGCAAACTTTGTGAGAATTCCTGCCCCTTCGACGCCATCAATTTGCCCACTCCTGAAAAGGATCCGGACCCTGCGAAAAAGCATTTCAGAAAATTCATACTTTATTTTGCCCTTGTTCCATTGTGGGTGATAGCCGGTGGATACGTGGTTTCCAAATCGCATAAAATACTGGCCAGGGCAGACCAGGATGTTTTCCTGTCTGAATTGATGATTTCAAGGCCCGACCTGCTGGATGACCCTGACAATCTTGACATCCAGACCTTCCTGAGTTCAGATAAATCACTTGACACACTGGTGGAGGATGCAAAGATCGTTCGTGAAAAATTCCGCAAGGGTGGCTGGTACCTGGGTGGATTCATTGGCCTGGTTTTCGGGATTACCCTGTTGAACCATTCAGTTATCCGAAAAAGAAAGGATTATGAACCACATCGTGGCGATTGTTTCAGCTGCGGACGATGCATGGATTTCTGTCCGGTTCCTCGTGCAACGGTAAATCCAGGCGCAAACGTAAATCCAAGCGCTACGGTAAATCCGAGCGGGCCCTTAAAAATGCAATGATCTGAATGATATAATTAAAAGAATGAATCAGGAACAAACCATAAAATTTGCAGCCAGCACGGCCATCATAGCAGCTGTTTTTACTACCCTGGTGGCTTTGCTCATGCTGATGAATTATTACCAGCTGAAAGCTCAGGACCCCCTTGAACTGAAAACCCTTGAGATTCTTGTAGAACAGCTTAAGGATGAGCCGAATAATGATGCACTAAGGAATGAGATCAGGAATCTTGACCTGCTAGCACGAAAAGCTTTTTTTACCAATCAGTGGCAGGTTAAAACCGGCAGGTATCTCCTTCTTTTCGGCGGCATTGTATGTGGTTTTGCATTGCGGTTTTATTTTTCTGCCCGCTCAAAAATCAGCGAACCGGAAAACGATGGCATCAATGAGATGATAGCCAGAACAATTTCCCAGCGATGGATAATCGTGGCCGGATCCCTTCTACTCATATTATCCTTTGCCGCCACTTTTGCCATCACTGACCACCTGGAATATTACCAGGCCGATTTGACGGCTGATTCCTCGGGTCAGGCAGATGAATCAATCGAGATGATCAGGATTACTGATGGTACGGAGGTGGATCAGCCTTCCGGGGAAGAATCAGGGACTGCAGGGGATGTGTCCGGTGCCGGCGGGGAACAGTCCGGCGCTGATAGTGAATCCGGAACCGGGGCGGCATCTCAGACCGGTACTGCTTCGGGTGGACCGGCTTCCGGCGGGGCAAAGCCGAGTTTAACAAATAAGGGAACAGGGAGTGGATTTGCCCGTGAAATACTGGCCAACCACAACGGATTCCGTGGTCCTCTGGGAAATGGAGTTTCTTTTCACAAGGGGATACCGGTGGACTGGGACGGGTCGACGGGCAGGAATGTGATCTGGAAGGCAGAGCTTTCGAAACCCGGGTACAA
The DNA here is from genome assembly GCA_011053095.1 of Bacteroides sp. GTDB lineage: Bacteria > Bacteroidota > Bacteroidia > Bacteroidales > SM23-62 > SM23-62. The sequence goes on along the minus strand of DRHS01000045.1, from coordinate 3,437 downwards.
TTCCCCTATAATATGGGGAGATAAATTATATGTTGCTGGTGCGGATAATGTGGGACAGGTTGTGTATTGCCTGGATCGTAATTCCGGCAAAATTCTATGGGAGACGGAAGTAAATAATATTCCCGGGTCACCGGTGAAACCACCAAGGGTAAACGAAGACACAGGTCTGTCTGCACCTACAATGACAACAGATGGAATCAGGGTTTATGCCCTCTTCGGCACCGGAGACGTTGTCGCCCTTGGCCTGGATGGGCATATTGAATGGGCAAGAAACCTGGGGGTACCTGATAATCATTACGGCCATTCGTCATCCTTGCTGACCTGGAACAACCGTCTTCTGCTCCAGTATGATTCCAACAAGGGCGGAAGGGTATTATCACTCGATGCAAAGACCGGCAAAACACAATGGGATAAAACACGCAAATCGGGAATATCATGGGCATCACCAATTCTTGCGGAGGTCGATGGCAAATACCAGCTTATCCTCTCTGCAGATCCAATAGTTGCAGGTTATGATCCGGAGACAGGAAATGAACTCTGGAGCCAGGAATGTATGATGGGAGAAGTCGGTCCCTCACCAGCCTTTGGAGGTGGACTCGTTATTGCGGCCAATGAATATGCCAGGATGGTGGCAATAAAACCTGGATCACCACCCACTGTTGTCTGGGAAGATGATGAATACATGCCCGAAGTTGCGAGTCCCGTGGTAAGCGAAGGACTCCTTTACATTGCCACCAGTTACGGGATGCTGGTCTGTTATGATGCTGCAAGCGGTGAAAAATACTGGGAGGAACAGATGAACCAGGGATTTTATGCTTCACCAATGGTGGCTGACGGAAAGCTGTATGCAATGGACATGGATGGCATAATGCATATTTACCAGCTAAGCAAAGAATTAAAGAAACTGGGAGAACCTGCCCTTGGTGAGAGCTCCGTTTCAACCCCTGCCTTTTCAGAAGGAAGGATATACATCAGGGGTTATGATTACCTGTATTGTATTGGGAAGAAGTAAGGCAAAATGAATATCGAGACCAGCGAAATAGAAACCATATTATCCGGAACCGGAAAGAATGATAATGCGGTAATCCCTATACTGCAGGCCATCCAGTCCAAATACAGATACCTCCCGGAAGATGCCCTGAGAAAGGTGTCGGATCTTTCGGATATAACTGTGGGACAATTAATCGGTGTGGCCAGTTTTTATTCACAGTTCCGTCTTGAACCCGTCGGGGAACATATGATCAAGGTATGTGTCGGCACCGCCTGCCATGTGAAAGGTGCATCCCTGGTTTATGATTCCCTGAGGAGGGAACTGAAACTGGAAGAGGGCAACGATACCGATGAATCCCGCAAGTATACCATTGAAAAAGTGAATTGCCTGGGGTGCTGCACACTCGCACCTGTTGTCCAGATCGACAACATCACATACGGTCATGTAGCAAGTGAGAAAGCCGGCAATATCCTGCTTGACTTTGACAGCCAGAAGGATGGCAAACGAAAATCAAGGATCAGACATTCCGAAGGAATGGAAATGGATGGGGAGATCCGGATAGGTCTGGGATCATGTTGTGTTGCAAGCGGGAGTGATGAAATACGTGAGGCCATAGAGGAAACGGTTGACAAAAGGGGTTTGCAGGTTGCCCTGAAACATGTGGGATGTGTGGGAATGTGCCACCAGGTACCCCTTGTTGAAGTCATCCCTGTTGACAGGGAACCTACAATGTATGCAAAGGTTAGTCCCGATAAGATCAAGGGGATCATTGACAAGCATTTTAATCCCCCAGGCCTCCTGAAAAAATTAAACAACAAGCTGACAGATACAATCGAATTCATTCAAAACGATAGCCAGTGGGAGGGTGTTGAACGTTTTAACCTGGATGTAAGGGAAAAACAGGTTTCCTCATTCCTTGGCAGGCAGATACCCATTGCGACCGAATTCAGGGGTGTTATTAATCCCCTTGACATGTCAGAATACATTGACAGGGGTGGATTTTCTGTGCTAAGCAGGGTACTGAAGGATATGTCTTCCACCGAGGTAATTGAGCTTGTCAAAACAAGTGGAATGAGGGGAAGGGGAGGTGCATGTTTCCCGACCGGAACAAAGTGGGAAATCATAGCCAGACAGGAAAACAAGACAAGGCATATAATCTGCAACGGAGATGAAGGTGACCCGGGTGCTTTCATGGACAGGATGCTTCTGGAATCATATCCCTACAGGATCATCGAAGGATTGCTGATTGCCGCCTACGCCGTTCAGGCCACCTCGGGATATTTCTACATCCGCGCGGAATACCCCCTGGCTGTAAAAAGAATCCGGCAGGCCCTGGAAGAATGCCGGAGCAAAGGGTACCTGGGAGATGCCATACTGGGATCGGGATTTAATTTTGAGATCGAGGTTTTCGAGGGCGCCGGTGCATTTGTATGCGGTGAGGAAACAGCGCTTATCTCATCTATCGAGGGAGGAAGAGGATCTCCTCGGATCAGGCCTCCTTACCCTGCAGAGAAAGGTTTATGGGGGAACCCAACCCTGGTTAACAATGCCGAAACATTCGCCCAGATAGCCTATATATTGAAATATGGTGCAAAAAAATACAACGGTATTGGATCAAAGACTATGAGCGGCACCAAGGTGTTTGCCCTTGCCGGGAAGGTGGCAAGAGGGGGATTGATTGAAGTTCCGATGGGAATAAGCCTGCGGGAGATCGTTGAAGATATTGGAGGGGGAGTAGCCGGTGACCGAAAATTCAAGGCTGTTCAGATCGGGGGACCTTCGGGTGGATGTATACCCGAATCCATGGCAGATATGGCGGTAGACCTGGAATCACTGACCGAGGCCGGGGCCATGATAGGCTCAGGAGGAATGGTGGTTCTGGATGATACTGATTGCATGGTTGATATGGCACGGTATTTTCTTTCATTCACTCAAAATGAGTCTTGCGGGAAATGTACTTTCTGCAGAATTGGAACAAGGCAGATGCTGGATATTCTTGAGGGACTTTGTTCGGGTGAGGGAAAAAAAGGAGATCTTGAGAAGCTGGAGGAATTGGCTGGACTGACTAAAAATGGGTCTGTGTGCGGACTGGGGAAGTCTGCTCCAAATCCGGTGCTGACCACACTCAGGTATTTCAGGGAGGAATACGAGGACCATCTTAAGGGGAAGTGTACAACGGGGAAATGTACCGGACTTATAAAATATTCCATTACGGATGAGTGCATAGGATGCACACTGTGTGCCCAGAGTTGTCCCACAGCAGCAATAGACTTCCTTCCCCACGAAAAACACGAAATACAGCAGGATAAATGCATCAAATGTGACGGCTGCAGGCAGGTCTGCCCGGTGGATGCAGTAATGGAATATTTTATAAGTCCGGTACATTTCCCCGTTGTACACTTCCCCTTAAGATGGTCCTCGTATTCCTCCCTGAAATACCTGAGTG
>DRHS01000044.1 GCA_011053095.1 Bacteroides sp. | reverse complement strand
TCCCTGTGTACACTATCAAAGGGGCATTATGAGATTTCTGAAATACTGTGACCTTATTCCACCACCCGTGTTCTCCAAGATGATAGCCATGATCACCGAAAAAGACGATCAGTGTATTTTCCATAAGGCCTTCCTCATCTAAAGTATTCATGATCTTCCCCAACTGGGCATCCATAAAGCTCGTACAGGCATAGTAGGAGCGCAAAAACTCCATTCGCTCCTGATCGGTAAATTTATTAAAGGTTCCTGTTTCACCCGGAAGAGTATGAGGATAAGGAGGTTCCCATCCATCTGGAATTTGAGGAGGTACACAATCTTCAATTGGATAAAGATCAAAATATTTCTTTGGTGCAATGAAGGGATCGTGGGGTTTTGCAAGTCCAACGGCAAGGAAAAATGGCTGATCGTCTTTTTCGGTGATCATGGCTATCATCTTGGAGAACACGGGTGGTGGAATAAGGTCACAGTATTTCAGAAATCTCATAATGCCCCTTTGATAGTGTACACAGGGAATCCGGATGTAGCCGGGGAAGAAACCGATGCTATGGTGGAGTTTCTTGATTTTTATCCAACCCTGGCAAATTATTGCAAGCTTGACAGCATACCGGATTATCTTCAGGGAAAGGATTTCAGTGATGTGCTTAGAAATCCCGGAAACTCTTTCAGGGATCATGTAAACGCCATTATAAAAAGAGGTAGTTTTCTTGGCCGTACAGTAAAAACCAGGGAATGGAGATATACTGAGTGGGATGAAGGAAGAAAAGGAACCGAGCTGTATGACCAGCTGAATGATCCGCTTGAATACAATAACCTCGCAGGAGATCCTGCTTATGACTCCCTAAAGGCAGTTATGAAATCCCTGATTATTCATCCTGATTCAAATTAAATCCGGTCTGTGAACATGAAAAGAATAGCGCTTCCGCTGATCATTGTTCTGTTGCTTGTTTCCGCCTGCGGAAATGACCAGATTGATCCAAATCCTCCCAACATAATCCTTATACTTGCCGATGACCTTGGCTATGGTGACCTGGATTGTTACGGGAATATTATGAACGATACCCCAAATCTGGATCAGATGGCAAGAGAGGGACTGTTATTCACGGATTTTCACTCCAATGGCCCGGTCTGTAGTCCCACCAGAGCCGCCATTATATCGGGCAGATACCAGCAGAAAGTTGGAATTGAAGCTGTAGTTTATGCGACTAAATTCAGACATACGGGGATAAATCCTGGAACCTATACCCTGGCAAACTATGCAAAATCCCTGGGTTATAGTACGGGTATTATCGGTAAATGGCATCTCGGGTATGATACTGCCTTTTCTCCTGTAAACTACGGATTTGATTATTTCAGGGGATATGTCAGCGGGAATGTGGACTATCACTCTCATATTGACGGGGCGGGTAAATACGACTGGTGGGAGCAAAAAGATACGATCATTGAACCGGGATACTCTACCGACCTTATCAACAAGAATGCTGTTAAATTCATCCGTGACAATAAAGAAAACCCGTTTTTCCTTTATGTTGCTCATGAAGCTCCTCACTCCCCCTACCAGGGAAGGAAAGATCCACCGGAGAGAACAGATGAAGGTACTGTCAGGCTCAGGAAGAGTCCCGAAGAATTGCATAAAACCTACAGGGAGATGATCTCGGTAATGGATGAGGGAGTGGGGGAGATATTTGAGACCCTTGAAACAACCGGGCTTATCGATAATACCATCGTCTTTTTCATGTCCGATAACGGTGCAAACAGAACGGGCTCCAATGCCCTTCTGAGGGGATTTAAGGGCAGTCTATGGGAAGGGGGACACAGGGTTCCGGCAATCGCATGCTGGAAAGGCAGGATAGATCAGGGAACCTCCGATGAGTTTTTACTGGGAATGGACATTTTCCCAACCCTGGCAGCTATTATTGGTAAAGATCCCCTTGAAGGAGCCGAATTCGACGGTATTGATTTTACACCCGTATTACTTGAAGGGGAGTCCCTTCCTGAACGAACAGCATTCTGGCGTTACGGAGGGGCAAAATCAGTACGGAGCGGTACCTGGAAATTGCTTGTTCAGAAGGACAGCACTTATCTTTTCAACCTCTCTGTTGATCCTTCAGAAAAAATGAACCTGTTCAGGGAGAAGACAGCACTATCCGACAGTCTTTGGAATGTATTGGAGAAATGGGAAGCAGAAATCAATACTTACAAGCTAAATACATTTTTGTGAAATTACCTCTCATCTTACGATCACTCCCTCTAAGTATTTTATTTGGAATTTTAATTTCTTGTCCGGCATTCAGTCAAACTTCCGGAGCCTGGCGGCTGTTTGAAACAAAACACCCCGTTGACAAAAAACTGGTGGCACTTCATATTAACGATGCTGCAGGAGAAGTAGTGGATAGCTCTGGATCCATCGATGTTACCGGTGCTTTTCAGAAGGCCATCGACCTGGTATTCGGTATGGGCGGGGGTGCAATCTATGTGCCGGAGGGAAGGTACCGTTTTGACGGTAGCCTGATCATTAAGGAGGGGATTAACCTCAGGGGTGATTTTATTGTTCCGGAGGGGCAGCCGGTATCAGGAACCATATTCGAGGTTTATTCCGGTCGCAACAGTCCGGCCTCAAACCCCTTCATCACAATAAGAGGCTGTGCTACGCTGGACGGATTCACCATCTGGTATCCTGAGCAGGATGCTGCTTCAATAGTCCCATACCCCCCTTCTATTCAATTCGTGAGAAATTCGAATGGAAGATATTCCAAGCATGCCACCAGGGTCCGGTGCATCAACCTTGTGAATTCCTATTTCGGTATTGATATCGGAATTATAAATACAGCCATACCCCAGGCATGCCATATATATGGTTCACCTCTGAAAACAGGTCTTAGGCACTGCTCAAAAATTAATTGGCATTCTTTGTGTTGATTATGATAATATCGAATAATTCCATTGAGGAAGAATTTCATCTCTTTTAATATTGATTGTGTTTTCGACTTCTGATTTATTGAACGTCATTCCTGATTGATACTCTTTTTCATTTAAGAAGGCTTGTATAGCAAGTCCTTTCGTTGTTGTCGTCGATTCAATGTAATTCATTGCTACCTCATGTGATCGCAAAGGCACACCCTCCCAGTTTTTTGAGATATGTGAAAACATTTTATGTTCAATCGGATTCCACTTTGAAGCCCCTGAAGGATAATGGCATACCCGGATGTCAATTCCATAGATTGATGACAATTTGGTATAAAGAAAATATTTCCAGCCATGTTTTCTATAACCATTACTGCCACCGGAATCACAAAGGATCAATAATTTTTGAATATTATCATACCTTTTGTAAGCAATACCGGTTAGCCAGGTTTCTATTGCATCGACTGCAAATTCAGGTGTTTCGCTGCTTGTACCTAATACCACAGTACCCTTATTGGTTAGTTTTTCATAAATACCATAAGGGCTGATCTTTCCTATTGCATTGGATAAAAAATCATGATCCATTGTTTTCTCTGCTTCTTTGCCATACTTTCTGCCCTTGTTGCTGAAATTACCTATCATCTCTTTTTTCTTTGTGTCAACGCTAATAATAGGTTGGCCCATATCTTCATATTCCTTGACTTTTGATTCAATAAATTGAAATTGCTGATCTCTATCGGGGTGCTGTGTGGTTGAGATGGACTTTCGGTTCAATCTTAAAGAATAACCAATTGCTTTTAATGCTTTCCCTGCTGTGTTTGGAGAAATATCAATTCCCTTACCCTTCAATGTTTTACTTAACGAGTAGGTACTTTTTCTTGTCCAGTTCAATGATTTTCCCATTGGATCACCGGCTGTTTCCGGTTCCATTATCTCTTCAATCAATTTCAGGATTTTTTCGTTTTTTTTAGTGATGGTCGACCTGCACCTATGTTCCGTATCCTCGAAAAATCAATATCTTTTGTCAATAATTCTTCCCTCCCCCGGGCTACCGTTTTTTCATTTATGCCAAGCTTTTCTGATACAGCTTTGTCTCCTCCATAACCTGTGTGTATCGACTCTAAGCCTGCGTATAGCCTGAGTTGCTTTTCATTTAACCCCTTCAAAAATAAACCCAAGCATTCTGCATAAGTTGAAATCGGTTGAAATCCTCGTCGTTTTCGTTGTTTTAATTGGTCCGCTATTTTACCGGGATGGAAATACACGAAATTATTGCCTATTTGCTCCCTGATTATTTGATTATTCCGGCATAGGGCCAACAAAACATTATGAGGAGTAACTTGTAATATTTCCTGTAACTCTTTTGCCAGGTAACCTTCTTCTGATTGTTCTAATAAAGATATGACGGTATTTTTTAAAGTACCCGAGTTTGAGAAATGTATGTCGCTGTAATGCCATAAACCCAGCAGGTCATATCTTGCTAATCTTTTAAGTGAATAATATTTCCCGGCATGGGAATAACTCGATACATAGCGTAAGCGTTTCAAATTCCGGTAAATGGTCATATCGACATCAGTACCTAAAATGGTTTTCATTTCTATCATGTCTAAAACAATCTGGCTTTCAAATTGCTTTTCTAATTGATCAACAGGATATCGAGCAGTTTTCATAATGTTAGAATTGTGAATAGAAATCCATTAATTCACAATTATAACATTTTTAATTCAAAAAAGCAAATAAATTTTAATCATTGTTTATCAGACCATTGGCAATGATGTATATTACTTGAGGGTAAATTAAAATGTTGTATATATGACTATAAATGTTATATTAAATTTGAGTAATGCCTTAATTAACAAAAAGACTAAGCCCACCATTGCGACAATGAACCATTCGACTGAATTACCTGACCATCTTCTGAACTCAAATTTGGTAAAAATCAATATAACATTTTGCCAATTCTGGTAAATTAAAAGCAGTCCGGATGTGATTGCAGCAGAAGAAATTGGGAATAGTAGTATTTTAATATATGAGTCCAGTTTAAAAACATTCAAAATTTAGAGTTGCTGAGAATTGCATATTTGGAGATCCATTTGACAATTCCCGGAAAAACTCAAATATTCGAGTTATAAGATTTAATAAATGGTTTCGAGCAAAAATTTTAACAAAAAAATCGCTTATTGATGAAAAACCAGTATTAATCAGGTCATTATCTATATTATTAACCATAATATGCCTGTAAATTCTCCCGAAGTTTATTGCTATTCCTACACTATATGCAAAAGGACTTGTTTTAAACAGGCCTCTTACTTTTATTTTCCCTCCCGGGGCCCTGGCTTTAAATTCTTTCATTGTTGCCTCAATATTTGGCCGGATTTTTCTACGTTCCTTGGGTATAGTGATGATGTTTAGATTGCGTTTGTTTAGCATGTAATCTTCGTGGGTGAAATAGTATCTTCCATTATTTTTAAATATTTGGCATTTAGCTTTTAAAGGGCACTCTTTACATTGGTTTAAATCAAATTGTGCCTTATGGCGTTTTTTTGTTGGAGTGGATGTTGCTTTTTGATGTGGACATTCTACTGTATAGGTTTCAGGCAAATGATCGGTTTGTTCTATCTTTTTCTCAATTTCGCTTTCTCTCCCCCTTACGGCTGTTGTTATCTGATTTATGTTTAATTCTTCAAATTTTTTGTCGTTATCTTCGCTGCCATATCCCC
>DRHS01000043.1 GCA_011053095.1 Bacteroides sp. | reverse complement strand
GTAGAACTTATCCGGCCAGTGCTGCCATTTCAATTCACCCGCGAGGTGATACCTGTTGTCATTCCACCAGAACTCCGGGATAACATTGATAGAGAATTGCCGGTTCTGTGACAGCAGAAGGCTGAGTCCCACGCTGGAAGGCCTTTTAATGGCAGGATCACCGAAGAGGATGAGGAATTCTACGTCTCCAGGATCCTGGGAATCAAACTTGACCTGATGAAGTCTGTCTACAGAGATCTATATACTGGCATCCTCCTGGAAATTGAAAGCAATGACATTGTCGAGTACGATACAGCTGCTGATGCCATCCTGCCAGGTGGTACCATCCCCGGCAGCGATTATTCGATCATTTCGGGAGTGGGACTCGGCACCGCCTGGGATACCCGCTCCGACATACTCCTCCCCTCTTCCGGCGCCTATTACCAGTTCCGCCTGGTCTTCTTCAACGAGCTCATGGGATCCACCTACAGCTATACAAAATGGATCGTCGATTTGAGGAAATACTGGGAACTTGGAAATGAGCATCTCCTGTATGTTCAGTTATACGGGAAATTTTTATGGGGGAAGGAAATACCCTTCCGAAACATGGCCCTCCTTGGAGGCGATAAATTTCTCCGCGGTTACTTCCAGGGGCGTTACCGCGACCACAACATGTTCCTCGCACAGGCAGAATACCATAGTCCCCCGCTCTGGCGATTCAGCCTGGTCGCCTTCGCAGGAGCCGGCGATGTGTTCCACTCGGCCTCCACCCTGGGAAACCTGCATATCAAACCTGCCGGGGGAATAGGCCTCAGGTACAGGGTATTCCGTGACCGGAGGATGAATGTCCGCCTGGATGCTGCAGTCGGCAGGGGCGACAGTGGAATCTACCTTGGTATTCTTGAGGCGTTTTAATTTTGAGAACCACGCACCTGACAAAAATACCGGGGTGAAAGCCTTGGATTTTTTGATGAAAATTAGCAGGGTCCCCATCCACCGCCGCCCGGGGTCTTAATGAGAAGTTTGTCGCCTGGTCTGACGGTCGTTCCATCTATGCCTTTAAGGGTTTCCTTTGTTCCGTCGGCTCGCAGAAGGATTTGTTTTCCCCGCTTTCCGGCCTTGCCCCCGGCCATTCCATAGGGTTTAATTACTCTGTGCTGACTGAGAATGGATACGGAAGCTTCTTCTGTAAATTCTAGAAGTCGGACTACCCCGTTGCCCCCGGGATACTGTCCTTTGCCTCTGGATTTTTTGCGGATTGAAAATTCAAGCAGCCTCAAAGGATACCGGTTTTCCAGGATCTCAGGATCGGTGATCCGGGTATTTGTCATGTGATGGTGAACACCGGAAGCACCGGAGAATCCTTCCCCTGCACCACATCCTCCGCAGATGGTTTCATAGTAGCTGTATTCCTGGTTCCCCAGCATTACATTATTCATGGTTCCCTGGCTGCAGGCTATAACCCCGAAAGCTTTCAAGAGTGTATCTGTCAAACGTTGGCTGACCTCGACATTTCCCCCGACGATGGCAGGACACAGGTCTGGTGAACGGTTGAAATCCGGATTCAGAAGGCATTCCGGAAGAATCAGCTTAACAGGATCCATAAAGCCCTCATTCAGGGGAAGTTCTTCCTTGAGAAGGAGCCGGAGAACATAGATGACAACTGAATTTACGATGGCAGAGTTTGCATTCATATTCCCGGTATGCACATCTGAGGTCCCGGTAAAATCGATTGTACACTGCTCACCCAGGATTTCAATATGGACCTCCAGCCAGCTCCGGTCATCCAGATACTCCGTGGCCCGGTAGTGGCCGTCTTCCATATTTCTGAGGGTCATCCGCATTTTTGAGGCTGCATACTCCTTTAGGTGCTGCATATAATCTATTACCGTTTTATGGGAATATTTTTTCGCAAGTTCAAGAAGCCCTTCGGCTCCAGAAATGTTTGCAGCCAGGGCTGCATTCATATCGGCCAGGTTTTCTTCAACTGCCCTGCTTGGGTATGGTGCATTCTCAAGGATGGTACGTATGCCTTCCCAGTCCACCACCCCATCCTTAACCAGGTAAAAAGGTGCTATGACAACTCCTTCTTCTTCGAGAGATTTTGCATCCGGGGGCATGGATGCCGGTGTTGTTCCGCCAAGTTCTGCATGATGGGCCCTGTTAACCACATATCCAAGAAGTTCCTGCTCCGGGGTGAACACGGGACTCACAAGAGTTATATCCGGTAGATGGGATCCTCCGAATCCGGGATGGTTGGTAACGATTGTGTCTCCGGGACTCATTTCCATATGTTCAGCAAGCTTCCTTACACAAACTCCGAGACTGCCCAGATGTACAGGTATATGGGGTGCATTGGCAACCAGGTATCCTTCCGGGCTGACCAGGGCACATGAGAAGTCAAGCCTTTCTTTGATGTTAACCGAAAGGGAGGTTCGTTGCAGCATGGCACCCATATTCTCGGCAATGAATTTGAAACGGTTTGTGAACAGTTCAAGCCTTGTTTCGCGGATATAGGATTCCTCCTTAAGGGTCCCGGGCGATTCATAATGAATTATAGCAGTACCGGAGCTGTCAATTATCATTTCCCATCCCTTTTCAACAACAGTAGTGCTGTAGGGGTCTATCAGCAGGGCATACCCTTCAACCCTGGCTCCCTCCCGAAGTTCTGAACGTTTATATACGGGTGCATCGATCCACTGTTCTCCGGTCCATATCCTGATCATTTTTGAGGGAGAGGGATCATACAAATCATCGGCTAATTCTACCTGGTCAACAATATCCATTTTCTCAGATGCAACAACTCTGACTGATTCAACTTCAATCTCCCGGTTTTCCGTCCAATGCCCGTACAGGCGTGTATATTCTTCCTTAAACAGAGCCAGGATATCATTCCCCTCTTCCCATTTCACAGGAAGGCTCTCATCCTGGCCGGTAAATCGCATAAAAACAGTTCCCATTCTTACATGGACATCCCTGCTGACACCTTCCTTTTTAACTTCACTGATGGCATTCCTGCCCAGTTCATCAATCCATTCACCCAGACTATTATCCACCTCCGAGAATGGTTCCAGTACCAGTTTCTCAGTGAAGCGTTCCACGCTTGCATTCGCAAGGCCATAGGCAGATAGGAGTCCCGCATCAGAAGGAACAATTACTGTTCTCATATTCAGCAGACCTGCAATTCTGCACGCATGCATCCCTCCTGCACCACCAAAGGCAAGAAGTGCATAGTCTGCAGGGTCAAATCCCTTAGCAATGGAAATCTTCCGGATGGCACCAGACATCAGCTCATTGGCTATATTATGAAAACCGGTAAGAATTTCCTTTATTGAATAGGTTTTTCCACTCTCTTTATCTATTTCAGCAATAAGTAAATCCAGTTTCTTTTCCGACTGGTCCCTGAAAACCGGGATACCAAATTCATCCGGATCAAGGTGTCCGAGCAACAGGTTAACATCGGTTATTGTCAGGGGACCTCCGGCACCATAACAGGCAGGTCCCGGGTAGGCCCCGGCGGATTCCGGTCCCACACAAAGCTTGAACCCGTCAAAGTAACAAAGCGACCCACCTCCGGCAGCAACGGTTTCTATGGAGAGAGCGGGACTAAAAATACGGGCATCACCGACTTCGAGGCTGTACCTGTAATCAAATTCCCCTCCATATCTGGAAACATCGGTGCTTGTCCCCCCCATATCAAAGCTTATTAATTGCTGATGCCCTGTAGCTTCACCGATGGTTCTGGCACCAACCACCCCACCGGCAGGACCACTAAGCAGGCTGTCTTTGGCTTTGAAATTATCATCCCTGACCAATCCACCCGAACTTGTCATGACATGGATCCTGCTGCCCGGCATTGAGGATCTTACATTCTCAATATAGTTCCTGAAAACCGGATTCAGGTATGCATTTACTGTGGCCGTCTCTGTCCGGTCGACGTATTTAATTAGTCCCGAGAGCTCTGTGGATATTGAGATATCCTTTATTCCCTGACCTCTTAGAAAACCAGCCAGTTCAAATTCATGTGCATGATTTTGATATGCATTCAGAAGGCATATTGCAGCAGACTGAAATCCCTTTCTTTTTATCTTCAACAGATCTTTTTTAAGCTTCCTGATGTTCATTGGCTGCAGGATGGTTCCATGACTATCGATCCTTTCCTCCACCTCAATGACATGCCGGTATAGCATTTGCCGTTTAATGACTTCCAGGGCAAAAATATCCGGCCGCTGCTGGTCACCTATTTCAAGAATATCCCTGAATCCTTTTGTTACAAATAAAACCAGGTCGGCACCTTTTCTTTCCAGCAGGGCGTTTGTGCCTTTTGTAGAGCCAAGCTTCATCCGGATGGGTGGAAGGTCCAGATCAAGCGGTGTACCTGTGATAAGCCTTGCTCCGAGCACCGGAGCTTCCTCCTCTGACAAAATCTCAAAACTGATGTTTTGCTGAAGGAGTTCGACTGGCAATTCCCGGGTCAGGCGGAGAAGGTTCCTCTCAGGTTTAAAGCTCTGGATAAATGTGGTATCATGTGTACTATTCAAGAGTCTGAACCTGTATCCACGGATAATATCTACCTGCAATTCCCAGTTCTCCGAGATTAAGAGGGTTTTAGGATCTTTCCATCCGGTAATTACTCCCCGAAGGCTACCGTTGCTCAGAACCTTTCGGCGATGCCAGTTCCCATCCGGATCTATACCAATACAATCGGTGAACGTGCCGCCTGTATCTACATATATTTCATATGTTCTTTTTTCCACTGGATATTTTCAGAAGTACACTACCTACAATTACAAAAGAGATTATGGCAATAATCAGCATTATCAGCGACCAGTTTCCGGGTTCTGCATTAATTCCCTTCAGCACTGCCCTGGCAATTCCGGCAAGTCCGATGAGGAGCGTAATAAATACGACAGATGTCATCAGAATATTACCGGGAAGGTTGTTGTATCCTGCCTTCATTATGGATCTGTTGTTTACCGATACAAGAAGGAAAATGGCAATAAGGGGAAGTATCAAACCATTTAGTGCCTGAGCAACAATAATTGCAGGAACAGGCTTGAATCCGGCCATCCCAAATCCTACACCCGTCAGCAGGACCAGGACCCAGATCATACGAAATCTTGAGGAACCATCTCTCCATCGTTCCGGATCACTGTTGCCGAAAAGACTTCTTACCGTCACCGCAGAAGCAAGGGGTGCGGTAACAGCTGAGGTAAAACCGGCGGCTAATAGTCCCACGCCAAGAACAACGGTCCCCATCCCGCCAAGATACCTGGACAAAGATTCTGCAAGTCCCCCGAAAGTAAACTCAGCACTCATGGAGCTTCCGGTAACCAGGACTGCCATGGAAATTATTCCCCCGAGAATAACGGCGACAAAAAGGCCTGAACGCATCTCTTTCAGGGATTGGCCCTTCGACAGACCCGAACCCAGAAACAGATTGTACGGAACAACTGTGGTACCTATGAGTCCCAGAACAAGCAGGCCACCTCCCCCGTTCAGGGGAATAATGGGCCGCATCATCCCCCTGAACAAGTCGTAAACAGGGGGTTTTATAGCTATTGCAGAAACTATGAACGCGATCCCCATTAGGGCTACAATGCCACCCATGATCCGGGCGATTACTTTTACGGACGGAATGAGAAGGAGAATTCCGGCCATCAGTCCGAGCAGGAATACCATCAGCCATGAAGGCAGATCGACGAGCAGTTTTATACCTGCCACCGCACCAAGAAGATTGCCTGTCTGGTAGGCAGCTGTACCGGTGAGTATACAGATGACAACAAGAAGGGGAATGGCCGGTTTGCTTTTTTCTCCGCCTGATTGAAAACGGATCGCCTGTCCGAGATCCATTCCGGAGGAGATTGTGAGTCTGGCGGCTGCTTCCTGAAGAACGAGACATGCTATGGTTGCAAATGTCAGTGCCCAGAGAAGAGGTAATCCGAAGTCCGACCCCGCCTTGGCCGCGGTTGTTACCGTTCCGGGTCCGATAAAGGCAGCTGAGATAACAGACCAGAAGAGAATGTTAAGCAGCCTGGATTTCATTGGAGTTCTACATTTTGTTTACAATGTAATGAAAAGAAGAAATAAATCACCGGTAATGATATAATTAGGGTTTCCTGTCCAAGTCAGGTAAAAATGATTGATTTTTAGCAATAGTTTCTTTGATACTTTTTTTTCAAAAAAATAGTGATGTCAACTCCATTTTATTTGTAATCATTCTACATAACAGCACTCTTTTTCACATATGGGCAT
>DRHS01000042.1 GCA_011053095.1 Bacteroides sp. | reverse complement strand
CCGCCATTGAAGAGGCCAAAGAGGATAAAATTACTGTTTTCGGGGCTTTCCCGGCAGATGGATTTTTCGGATCTGGAGAATTTAACCGCTTTGACGGAATTCTGGCCATGTACCATGACCAGGGACTCATACCTTTTATAACCCTTGTACAGGATGAGGGAGTAAATTATACTGCGGGTCTCCCGGTCATTCGTACGTCACCGGCATGCGGATTGAGTCCAAGTACTGCGATCCTCGGTTTCCGGATGCCAAAATCACGTTTCAGGGAATTGTCAAGTATTCTGATTTTTTGGCCTATCTCTTCCCTGGTAAGGTGCCCTGGAACATCGGCTACAGGGATATGACTGGTGACCACACCAACTTTCATAAGCTCTGAGGACATTAGCATTAGCGATTCATCAGCATCAAAATAATCCTGAAGAAATTCTGTATGACCGTTATACCTGAAGTCATCGGATTGTATATTCAGTTTATTAATCGGAGCAGTCACAAGGGCCTGGATCCTGTTATTTTTAAGATCGTCAACTGCTCTCATCAGGGCTGTTATTGCCGCCTCTCCGGCTACTTTGGTGGACTTGCCCAGCTCTACCCGTATATCGTCGTCAACGCAGTTAATTATACTGCACTTTTTTGGTAATGCTTCTTCCGGGGAGCGAATATTATGGAAACTGAGGTTTTCAAGATCAAGTGCTTTCCTATGATAGGCTGCTACCTTGGGTGATCCGTAAAGCACAGGAGTGCAGAATTCAAAAATCCGCTGGTCAAGCAGGGTTTTTATGATAATCTCATAGCCTATCCCGTTGATATCTCCATGAGTTACACCAATTTTAATCATTGCTATTGCTTTTTGAGGAAATCATATAATAATCTGACACCGATGCCGCTGCCACCTATACCCCGGTAGGAATCCCTGAGCTTGTTGTAAGAAGGTCCGGCGATATCGAGATGTATATAAGGGCTCTTTGTGAAATGTTCGAGGAACTTACCGGCTGTAATTGCCCCTGCATATCTCCCGCCAATGTTTTTCAGGTCTGCAATATCAGATTTCAGCAATTCCGAATATTCATTCCAGAAAGGAAATTCAGCAATTCTTTCAAATACCGACTCACCGCTGTCCTTGAGACTTTCCATTTCCTTCCTGTCAGCATTTCCCATAGCCACGATTCCGTATTTGCCTATGGCCGCATGCGCCGAACCGGTAAGGGTTGCCACATCGAGAACAAGAGATGGATCCAGCTTATCGGCCCATGCGAGTGCATCCCCAAGGATCATTCTGCCCTCAGCGTCTGTGTTCAGTACTTCCACGGTAGTACCGTCAAACATCCTCACAACATCACCGGGAACATATGCATTGCCATCCGGGCGGTTATCTGTAGCGGGTATCAGTCCTATTACATGAACAGGAACCTTATTTTTTGCGAGAGCATACAATGTTCCTGCAACTGCTGCTGCACCGGCCATATCACATTTCATGTAGTCCATGCTGTCGTGGGTTGGCTTCAGGCTTAGTCCCCCGGTATCATAAACAACTCCCTTTCCGACCAGCACAATGGGTTTCTTATTCTTTGCTTTAGCAGGTTTCCAGGTCAGAATTGAAAAGGTTGGAGGGTCAATGCTGCCCTTGTTCACAGCCAGCAGTCCACCCATGCGAAGAGATTCTATCTTTTTTTTGTGAAATACCTCCACCGCAAATCCCGCTTCCTTCCCCATCTTTTCGATTTCCCTGGACAGTTCAACAGCAGTCAGTGTTGAGAGAGGTTCATTGACAAGGTTTCGGGTCCAGTAAACCGCCCTGCAAATCCGGTCAAGTTCATCGATTTTTTGCTTTGATATATTCTTTGAGAAAATTTTTAATGTACCGAGGGAATTTTGTTTTTCTTCTTTTTTATTCAGATACTTATTGAACTGGTAATTGCTGAGAGCCATGCCTTCAGCAAAAGCCATTAAATGATTTTTATTACCCTCCAGGTCAGTTATAACCAGAGATTTAAGTTTTCTCGAATTTACCAGGTCGGATATTATCCTGCCAGCTTTTCTGGTTTCTTCCAGAGATTCTATATCCGTTTTTTCTTCGTCAATAATGTGAACAAAAATCCATTGGGGATACCGGTTAAACAGAAACTGTTTTTTCTTCTGATCCAGGCAAAATTTAAGATAATCTTTGTCTTGTTTTACTTTTATCCACGATGTGAAGGAGTTGTCTTTTCTGGCAATGAGAATGATACTTTCCTTTGATGTGATCTGATCGGCCTTGATGATTTTCATGCATCAAATATAAGTATTTTAGCCTCTAATCCACTACCTCAAAAGTCTGAAGGATGGCCTCCAGTTCTCTGACATAGCCGCGCTTATCCCGGGAGGGAGCATATACAAATCCCTCAATCGTTACAACGCGGTTATTTTTCTCATCGAGAACGGTATGACTCAGGAAGGGCCCACCCATAAAGGCATTCTCGAGCTTCCATAGTCCCCTGAGCTCCAAAAGGTAAGAACCATTTTTAGCCATCTCGTATTGAATTACGGGGTAGCGAGACTCGGTAGTCATGTAGGATCCCTTTGTGGGACCGGGAACGAATTTTCGTAGAAATTTATTACGCTTTTCTATCAGGTATTTAACAGTAAAAGTATTACTGTCTGTATACGGATAATGGTAAATTAATACTCCCTGGGTCAGATCTGACACCTCATGAGAGAGCCAGATAAAGTCACTGGTATCAAGACCCATTTCGTATCCAATGGGGACAGATACCGAAACACCATGTCCTGTTTTAAGTATTTCATCAATTCCCTTTGCCCTGTTTTTCCTGTAATTTTGTATGTTCCTGTTACGTTCGTCTACCTCAAGAAGATTCAGCAGCTTTTCCCTGTTTTCATCCAGGTAACTAATCATGCTATAATTGTTCGGACCGACCAGGTTTACAACAAGCTGTGGATATGCCCAGAGGTCACGCTGCACAATTATCTTAGGTTCACTGTACTGACTTGAAATCTTTGTTATGAAGATATTACGATGCGATTTGAATAGTTTACTGAATCCGGATGAAGGGATGTGGATAAGGTCATAGCTTGGTTCATCAGTGGGTAATGCTTCGAAGGGTTCAGAACAGAGATCGACGAAATACTCACCGAAGGCTGATTCCCAAAGGTACTTATCTATTACCAACAAAACCTCTCCGGGTTTGCCACTTACCATGGGTTTCAGGCCTTTTCTGTCTTTTTCAAGACAGGATGTTAGGATCAGGACTGCCAGCAGAAATGCGAGTATCCGGGATGGTTGGTTCATTATAGAATTTATTTGATAATCAGGTGCTAAGGTCTCAAAAATCAAGCCAAAGACCCAAAACGATTCATCATAAAATCAGAAAATAATAGCAGTCCGGTTTCATCCAATCCTGCACTCATAATCTGCAGGCCGAAGGGCATGCCTTCAGGGTGCTTGCCCAGGGGAAGGCTGATTGCAGGTATACCCACAAGATTGGCGTGTATGGTAAAAATATCTTCCAGGTATAATGCTACCGGGTCCTCGCCCATACTGCCCTGTAGAAAAGCCGGTCTGGGGGTTGTCGGAAGAATGATAAACGGGTATTGATCGAAAATTTCCATGGTTTTCTCATGGATCAGCCTTCTGGCTTTCTGGGCCTTGCCGTAATAGGCGTCGTAATAACCTGTACTGAGCACGAATGTACCGGTCATGATCCTCCGCTTCACTTCTGTACCGAATCCCTCACTTCTTGATTTAACATAGGTTGACCTGAGATTATCAGAATTTTCACTGCGGTGCCCGTAGTGTATCCCATCATACCTGGCAAGATTTGAGGATGCCTCTGCTGTTGCCATAACATAATATGCAGGCACCATGTAATCCAGGTATGGGAAGGAAACAGGTTCTCCCTGGAATCCATCAGCACGCAATTCCTCAATGATGTTTATGGTTCTTTCACGTATATGCGGGTCGAGTCCCGGGTGATCAAGCGGCTCTTTCAGGTAGGCGAACTTCCTGGGGAATGGTTCACCGTCTTTCTTTCCTTCAGCGCTGTGAAGAAGCATGGAGTATTCAGGAACTTTTTCAGACCTTGCTGTACTATCGTATTCATCCTTTCCGGCAATCACCTCGAGAATAAGAGCAGCGTCTTGAATGGAGTGGGTAATGGGACCAATCTGGTCGAATGAAGAACCGTATGCAATAAGCCCATAACGACTCACCCTTCCATATCCTGGTTTTAGTCCCGTGAGCCCGCAAAAAGATGCAGGTTGACGGATAGAGCCCCCGGTATCCGATCCTATTGCAGCAAGGCAGAGGTCGGCAGCTACAGCGGCAGCAGAACCACCGGAAGAGCCACCTGGTACCCGGGAAGTGTCAAGAGGATTCAGAACCGGACCATAATAAGAGGTTTCATTGGTGCCACCCATGGCAAATTCATCGCAGCCAGTTCTTCCAATAATAATCGCATCTTCTGCCAGCAAACGATCCACTGCTGTGGCATTGTATATGCTCCGGAAGTTCTCGAGGGAGCGTGAAGAAGCAGAGGTATAATGCCCCTTGTAGCAAATATTGTCTTTCAGTCCGATGACCATTCCCGCCAGCCTGCCCCCTGTTCCCCGGTCAATTTTCTGTTGTACCCGGTCCGCTCTCTCAAGGGCTTCCTCCCCAAATACCTCTATAAAGGCATTCAGGTGTTTCTTCTCCCTGATATTGCCAAGGTAGAATTCGACAAGGGTTTTCATGTCAACTTCCCTGGAAGATAGCAGCTTACGAATTTCTATAAGAGACCTTGGGGGTTTCATTTTAATGCACAAAAAAACCTGCCAGTTCCAGTTCTGAAGAAATGAATGACAGGTATACTATTGATCCGGGAAGCAACTAATCCTTCTCGTTTTCCTTCTCGGGGTTTTCCTCTTCTTTTGCCTCGTCTGATGTGGCCTTTTTGAATTCCTTCATGCCCTGTCCAAGGCCTTTCATAAGTTCGGGAATCTTTCTTCCACCGAACATCAGCAGAACTACCAGTACAATCAAAATAATCTGCCAGGGTCCCGGTATTCCAAGAATAATAATAAGTTCCATTTTCTTCTTTTTTAAATCAAGTACAAACCTACATAAAATTTCTTTATTGGTGCCTATTTGCGGAAAATTTGTACTACATCATTCCCGTTTGCATAAAGCAGCAGCAGCAGGAGAAGTCCCATGCCGGCAATCTGGGCATACTCCATAAATTTATCACCGGGTTTCCGGCCGCTGACGATCTCATACAGAAGGAACATTACATGACCCCCATCAAGAGCGGGGATTGGCAGGAGGTTCATTATTGCCAGGATTATTGACAGCAGGGCTGTCATTTCCCAGAACAGCTGCCAGTTCCATGTCTTGCTGAAAATACTCCCGATCTTGATAAATCCTCCGAGTTGCTCGTATGCCTTTGTTTTGGGAGTAACGATCAGTTTAAGCTGCTTCAAATAGCTTGAGGCGCGGCTGAAACCTTTGCTGATACCTGCGGGAACAGCTTCAAGAAAGGTGTATTCTACTCTTTTTAATTCAAAAAACCTGGATGAAGGCCTTACCAACACACCAATTGCTGCATCGGATGTTGTGGTCAAGTTATATTCCAGTTTTTCACCTTCCCTCAGTACGTTGACAGAAATCTCCTGAGATTTGAGTCCTGCGAGTTCATCCCGAAATTCATCGAAGAACTGTATTTCTTTTCCGTTTATTCCGATCACCTGGTCTTCGATTTGAAGTCCAGCTTCACGGGCAGGGGATTCCTTTTGGTAATCTTCTATAATGAAGGGGAATCTCGGGTGGATAAACTCGGTAGACTTCAGCAGGGGGGCAATGTGCTCATCGCTGACAGGTATGTCAACGATGATTCCGTCACGCCTTACCTGTATAGAGCTGACATTATCGACAATAATATCATGAAAAATGCTGTGGAATCTGTCTACTTCCTTGTTATCCACTGACAGGATCATATCCCCGTTTTTGAGTCCCATATCAAGGGCCACGGAATCACACATGATCCCGTATTTTGCATTTTTTGCAGGCAGGTATTGTTCCCCCCAGGTGTATAATATAAAGGAGTATATCACAAGTGCCAGTACAAAATTCACAAGCACTCCGCCTATCATAATCAGAAGACGCTGGTAGGCCGGCTTTGACCGGAATTCGTACGATTTGGGCGGTTGCTTCATTGCTTCCTTATCCATAGACTCATCTATCATTCCGGATATTTTAACGTATCCTCCGAGGGGAAGCCATCCGATACCATACTCGGTATCTCCTAACTTTTTCTTAAAAAGGGAGAACCAGGGATTGAAAAAGATGTAGAATTTTTCGACCCTTGTGTGAAAAAGTTTGGCGAGAAGGAAGTGACCCATCTCATGCAGGAATACAAGTATGGAGAGGCTGAGCAGGAACTGGGCTATTTGAACTAATATTTGAACAAAATGTGACATTATCTGATTCTATTTCTATTCGTGTTACAAACTGAATTAATTAAGGTTCTATTGTCAGAACGCGGCAAAATTATCATAAAACATGGTTCTGGGCAATTTTTCTTGCATCGGAATCAGAATTTATATAATCATCCAGTCCCGGTTTGTCAATGAATTCAGTGCTTTCCATCGTTTTTTCGATGATATCTGGCATCTGAATAAAACTAGTTTTTCCTTCGAGAAATGCCTTAACCACGACTTCATTGGCAGCATTCAGGATGCAGGGCATGTTGCCACCCCGCCTGATAGCTTCATAGGCAAGTGCAAGGTTGGGGAATGAATTTACGTCGGGTTCCTGAAAGCTGAGAGATGGGTAGTCACTGAAAGAGAATCTTTTGAAATCAGATTTCAGCCTCTGTGGATACCCGAGCGCATATTGAATGGGAAGCTTCATGTCCGGGATTCCGAGTTGTGCTTTAATGGAGCTGTCCTTGAATTGAACCAGAGAATGAATTATCGACTGGGGATGGATTACCACTTCTATGTTTTCAGGTTTCAGACCAAAGAGCCAATGCGCCTCGATTACTTCCAGTCCCTTGTTCATAAGGGTTGCCGAATCAATAGTTACTTTATCACCCATGCACCAGTTGGGATGATTCAGGGCCTGTTCCCGGGTAACCGTTTCAAGCTTTTCTTTGGTGTAGCCCAGAAAAGGTCCCCCACTGGCTGTAAGTATAATTTTCTCAACCGTACTGATATCTTCCCCGACAAGGCATTGGAATATAGCAGAATGTTCAGAGTCTACCGGGATAATGTTCACCCTGTTTTCCATTGCCTTCCGGATGATCAGCTCCCCTCCGACTACAAGGGTCTCCTTATTGGCAAGGGAAATGTCTTTTCCTGCCTCAATTGCGCTCAGTGTGGGTTGCAGTCCTGAAAACCCGACCAGGGCACTGAGTACCATGTCAATTGAATCCATCTGTACGACCTGAGCGATTGATTCGCTGCCGCTGTATACTTTAATCGGGAGATCGGCCAGGGCGTTTTTAACCTGTGAGTACTTGTCCTTGTTGGCAATTACTACATGATTTGGAATAAATTTTCTGGATTGAGCTATAAGTTCTTCCGCATTATTTCCTGCTGTGAGCACTTCAAGTATAAAATGATCGGGATGTTTTTCGATCACCTCCAGGGTCTGTGTACCGATTGACCCTGTTGATCCGAGGATGGCTATGTGCTTTTGCATTTAAAAGACAATATAGGATTGTGGATCAATGGGTGTTCCGTTGTGCCATAATTCAAAGTGAAGATGGGGACCGGTAGTCAGCTCACCGGAATTGCCAATAATTGCAATTGCATCACCCGCCTTTACTAAGTTTCCTGTTTTCTTAAGCAGTATAGAATTATGTTTATATACGGAGATGAGATTGTTTTTGTGCTGAATATAAATAACATAGCCTGTTTCTATCGTCCATCCGTCCATTGTTACGGTCCCATCGAGGGTTGCTTTGACGACCTCGTTGGGTTCTGCTCCTATATCGGTTCCAAAGTGGTTTTCATTTGATTTAAAGGACCTGGTTACGAGTCCCCTTACCGGAGCAAAGAAATGTATGCTTGCAAGATCTCGAGGGGAGGTCTGGAAAGCCAGGACAGAGAGATTGTACTGTTCTTCTTCTTCAATCTGCATTCTCAGTATGGAGTCTTCGATTGATTTCGAAAAATCCACATTGCTTACCTCCATTGAAGTGTCGGAAAGGTTGACCAGGTTGTCCGGTTCCTCACCGGCAACCAGGGCACGGATATTCTGAAAATACTGGTCTCTCATCCTGATCTCATTTTCAAGTGAATCAAGTCTTACGGCATTCATGAGGATGGTTCTGCGGAGATTCCCGTCGGGATACCCGGGAATAAGTTCCCGTATACTGGTATAGGCGACAAGTGTAAATACGCCTACCACGATGAGTATGAAAATAGTTGAAGTCAGGGCGACCATATTCAGACGGGTTAGCCGGATATACCAGACTTCCTCGAAGGTGTTGTCATTGTATATGATCAGTCTGAATTTGTCTCGCAGCCTGTCTCCGAATGATCTTTTCTGTCTTTTCCCCATAAATCACTTTTCTGAGAGCACACAAAGTTAATAATTTATTCAGGCAGATTTACTTTGAAGCTAAAGACATCCGGACGGTTATAATGGCCGGCGACATCCATTTCATACTTACCCTTGGCTACTTCTTCAAGATCTGTCTCAGCATAGAGAATTTCCTCCTTACCAAAAACGGGACCTGCAACAACTTCTCCTCCTGGGGCTATGATTACAGAACCTCCGGTACACATTGGGGTATCGGAAACCTGGATCCGAAGATCTTCGGGATAGGCGTCGCTGGTTATCAGCTGATTGCAGCCGAGCACATAGCATCGACCCTCGACAGCAATATGCCGCAGTGTGTTCTGCCATGTGTCGCGGCAGTCTGCCGTCGGGGCGAGATAGATCTGTATGCCTTGCTGGTACATTGCCATCCTGGCAAGTGGCATATAATTCTCCCAGCAAATTAGTCCCCCAAAAACCCCGAATCCACCATCGAAAACCGGCATGGTACTGCCGTCTCCCTCTCCCCAGATGAGGCGTTCCGATCCGGTAGGTTTCAGCTTGCGGTGCTTGCCAAGAAAATGTCCGTCAGCACCAAAGTAAAAAATGGAACAATAGAGGGTTCCGCTGATTGTTTCTTTCTCGACAACCCCAACAGCCAGATTTGCTTCCAGACTTTTGGCCATCTCCTGCAATTCTTTGAAGTTATCATCATGTTCTGCAATGGATTGCTCGTAATACCTTGCGAATAATTTTCTTCCCTCCTCGGTCCGGTTTCCCACCACGGCCCCGAAACTTAGTCCCCTGGGATACCCTGGAAGGAATGCCTCGGGGAAAAGGACAAGACCGGGCGATTCGGCCTTAATCTGACCGACCAGGTCCCACATCTTTTTAATGGTCCTGCCCGTATCAAAAAGGAAGGGCTGGGCCTGAACAACGGCAACTTTTGATTTTTTCATAAACTGGGTTTCTGATTATACAAAGATAAATCATTCTGCCTTTGTATATTTACTGGAAATATACCTTATATGCTTTTCAAGTCCATCGCCGACAAAGTTCTCAGTGGTAAAGACCTTGCCGGAATCAGGAAAAAGAATTCTGATAAAAAGATAGTTTTCTGTACGGGATGTTATGATATACTGCAGAGTGGACATGCCGTGTTTTTTAACCAGTGCGCTGAATTAGGAGACATACTGGTCGTCGGGGTAGGACGTGATCATATCATTACCCGGCTGAAAGGACCTGGCCGTCCCGTAAACCCCGAAAACAACAGGGTATATCTGGTAGCTGCATTTCAGGATGTTGATTTTGCCACACTGAACGATACCGAGCTTTCGGCCAGTAAAATAGATTTCCGGGAAGTAATGGAAAATCTTTGTCCCGATGTATTTGTACTGAATAATGATGATTCTGGAATCAGAGAGAAAAAGGAATTATGCAGGCGTGTTGGCACCGAAATGATATTTGTCAGCAGGGAAGTCCCACAGGTCATCGAACCCACTTCTACAACCCGGATCATTGACAAAATACAATTTGCATACAGGGCTCCTTTACGGATTGATTTTGCCGGGGGATGGACGGATGTACCATATATTATGGGGGGAAAAACCGGATATGTTTCCAATATTACTATCTCACCCCTTATTGAGCTCAAAAACGGAGCATTTAATTTTGCGGGTTATCCACGGGGAAGCGGACTCAGTACTTCCACTGCTGCGATGCTTCTTGAGATGATCAGCTCTAAGAATTACAATTCAGATTCCAGGTCAATAGCCCGGATCAGTGAGGATCTTTTCAATCTTGAAAACAAGGAATTGAACTGGGCCATTGGCCGGCAGGACCAGTATTCGATTGTGAAGGGAGGATTTAATTGCTGGGAAATGGGGGAAGATTATGCAAGACCGGTAGACATAAGCATACCCAGTGAAACCCTGGAAGCATTTAAAAAAAATCTCGTGCTGATCCATACCGGTGCCTCTAGAAATGCCCAGTCCGCCGTCGAAGAAGTATATTCAAACCATGACACAGATCAGGGCCGGGATGCATTGAATAAACTTGCCGGCTACGGGAAAGATTTTGCTATGGCATTACAGAAGAAAGATTTCCTTCGTTGTGCCGAAATCATGGAAATGAATTTCAGGGCCCAGATACAGCTTGCCTCGGCCACAACAAATGAATACCTGGACAAAATGTATTCGTATGCCCTTGAGAATGGAGCTCATGGTGGTAAGATAGCCGGTGCCGGGGGAGGAGGAGCTTTCATGTTTTATTGCGAGGAGCCTGAGAAACTGATTTTAGCAATGAAGGAGAAATTTGTGGATTGTTTCGAGATAAACTTCGAATTCCACTTTGAGGACATCAAAAATCTGAATGCAACCTGACCTCAGCAGCAGAAATCACACTCGCATACAATCCTATTCCCCTTCGGTCATCCGTTTGCTGCCTGTCTCCCTCAATACTAAGTACAGGAACCAGATTCCGGTTTTTCTTAAAGAACCTTACAGAATCGCCGTTCAGAAGTGTTCCGTTTGTAAAAACCGGGAAAATGGTCTCCTTAGACCTGCTTGCAGTCTCAAGTATATCCTGACGAAGCAAGGGTTCCCCCCCGGCCAGGATGATTATATTGGTGCCAATTTCGGCAGCTTCCCCGGTAAGTCGTTCGAAACGCTGAGGAGTTATCTCCATTCCCTTCCTGGGATTCCTGGCCATGGCATAACATCCCCTGCATTTAAGATTGCATCGGCTGGTAATGCTGCAGATCATTACCGGAGGTGCAGGCAATCCCTTGTCAGTTCTTTTCTTTCGGATTTCTGCGGCGTGGGACTGGTGGTTCATGGTTTTAATCCAGAAACCACATTGCCTAAGGTTTGTCAGGTTAAGGTCTACGGCATCATAGAAAAAATCGTCGAGCCTGTTCTGGAACGTATCCAGATATTTTTGTTCAAGGTCCATTTGTCAGATGGACTCTAAATAAAAGACAGGTGCAAATCGGCAAAGTTGCCTGGAGAGTCGGTAAAAAAGGGAAGTCCGGAAGTAAACTGTACTTTTTTCCCAGCTCATACAATTACTTTAATAAAAATCCGTTCCTTTGATACCAGATTAGAATTATAATTTTTTTTTGTATATGTCGCTATGGATATCAAGGTAGATGGAAAGGAATTGCATCAGCTTTCAACAAGGGAAATAAAAGAATTGGAGAAACAGATTAAACTCGCCCAGTCAAACCTGAAGAAAAACGGATTCAGAAAATTTCAGGTCGGTGATGCTGTTAAGGTTAAAAAGAGTAACTGGTCTGCAGAAGGCATCATTGAAGAAATTGGTGCCCGTACAGCCACAGTAAATTTAGGCGCAGAAAGAATCCTGGCCACTCCCAGGATGCTCAGTAAGGTGTAATCAGGGATCCATTAAGATTTTTTTTCTCAAAACTTATAATTTTCACCCAGCCAGCCCGGGTAGATTTCAGCTATTCCAGTTGCTGAAACTTCCGGTTTAGACTGGGATTATTATGTTTTTTCTGTAACGATCCCTCAGGGCATATCCGCAAGGTATGCCCTTTTTTTATACGCTCCAGGTTAATATCTATGCCTGAAACCAGTTAGAATTGTTCATTCCTTACACCCTTACTATATTTGGTGAAATAATAATCAATCTAACATAAAAGGCCACAAAATGGTAAAAAGAGGATTTGGTTTCATTCTGATAATAATGGTTTTCTGCAGCTGTCAGACACAGCAGGACAGAACCCTAGTCGAAATTAGAGGCGAACAGTTCTTTATCAACGGCAGACCTACCTATGATGGAAAAAACTGGAGGGGCCATACAATAGAAGGACTCCTGATCAATTCACGAATGGTACAGGGCATCTTTGATGATCTTAATCCCCTAACCCGTGAACTTTTTGTTTATCCCGACACCAAAAATTGGGATGCCGACAGGAATACCAATGAATTCGTTGAGTCGATGGAGGAGTGGTACAGCTATGGCATGAACTCATTTACCCTGAACATGCAGGGAGGCAGTCCCACGGGCTACGGAAACAAAGACTGGCTGAATCCGGCATACAATCCCGATGGCAGTCTGATGAATGAATACATGCACAGGCTGGACAACATTCTCAAAAGGGCTGATGAACTGGAGATGGTGGTGATTCTGGGACTGTTTTATTT
>DRHS01000041.1 GCA_011053095.1 Bacteroides sp. | reverse complement strand
TTCCTCCTGGTTCAGGGAATGTACATCAACTCCGAAGTTTACCCGGCAAACTGCATCCTCATGCCTTTTTCCGTTAATCAGATCATCACTGGTCAATGGATTAAAATCAATTGGAGGTCCATGGAAAAATCTTTATCTTGTTGCTACGGCAGAGCATATCGGTGTTCGTGAAGCACGCCGCATCAAGGGACTTTACACAGTGACCAGTGATGATCTGATTAACGGAAAAAGGCATGAGGATGCAGTTTGCCGGGTAAACTTCGGAGTTGATGTACATTCCCTGAACCAGGAGGAAGAAAATTCGCAAAACAGAAGCTACAGCCGGGGAATAACGTCCCAGCCATACGACATCCCCTTACGATCGCTTATCTCAAAAGACATCGGCAACCTGATGATGGCCGGAAGGAATATTTCAGGCGATTTTATCTCTTTTTCCAGCTACCGTGTAACAGGCAATGCTGCTAAACTTGGAGAAGAGGCAGGAAAACATGCAGCCGAAAGTATACTGAATAATAATAAACATATGATTTGAAAAATATGAAAAAAAATACCATCCTGCTTGCCGTGTTTTGCATCCTCCTTGTATCGGGTGGCTGCCTGAACCGTACATCCAAGAAACAAAATCTCAGCGCCCTCGATTCTCAGAGAATCTCAGAAAATCAATGGGACAGTCCCCTGCTCGAAAGAGAAATAAATTATTCCGTCTACTCCCCCGACACCACGGATGAAAAAAAACCTGTGGTCGTGTACCTCATTAACCTTCCAGGTCCCAGATTGGGGGAGCTGGATGATAAGACATTGATAGAGGGTTTCCTCAACGATGGTATGACAGTAATCGTGGCAGACTATGAGAGTGATCCGCTGGCAGCAGGGCCTGAACTGCTTCCCGAAATCGACCTCTGGTATGGCTATTGTTTTAAGACCAAAGATTATCCCCTTGATCCCAACTGGATATATATTATCCCGGCTGGATATGCCATCGATCGAAAAGTGAGGATCTGTGAAATCGGAGACCGTCCGGTCGATATGGATGTTATATACCCTTCCGGGGAAACAAGCATGGTACCCCTCATGCTGCAAATTACTTCCACCAAGCAACTCGGCAAATGGGTCAACCAGCGTGCATATTATGTCTATGGACTGTTGACCAGAGGATATGCAGGGGCCATCATGGATTGGAACGGTGGTAGACAGGTTTCACCCGTGGGACGGGTATTTCCCGAAAAGCAGGCTGCAAGGTTATTGCGTGCAAATACCGAAAAATGGAATCTTACCGGAAAACTGGGTGTGACAGGTCATTCCAAAGCTTCTGGCAGGGCTGCAATGGCTGTGTTTATTAATGAAGAAGGATTCGAAGATGACAAGGGACCGCATGCGGAGGAGTCGGACCGGTTTCAGGTTGCTCTGATGTCTGCAGGACAGCATGCCAAGGAATTCCTTATTGAAGACGGGTATCTCGATGAGGTATCGCAAAGGCAGGGAGAAGCTGCACTGAAACAGAGGAAAGAAGTACCCGCTGAGGTCATCCGCATTGCCAGCACCTATGCTTATGTGACCGCCGACGACCCTCCCGCCTTTCTGTCAGTCGGTGCTCTCGATAAGAAGTTTCGTGTGGGACAAATGAAACGACTGGCAGCACAATGTGAAGAAGTGGGACTGGAATACAGGTTTATATTGCAGGAAGACATGGGTCATATGTACAATCCTGACCCGGAAGTCATTGGTGAAATCTTCAGCTTTTTCGATACCTATTTAAAATAATATCATGATCGGCTTAGTGCCGATGATAATAAATCCAAATCTATGATCAGACCGTTAACGCTTATACTTTTCATTATCCGAGCCCTGTCAGTACATGCAGGTGATGACGTTGTTCGTCATCCCATTGCATCGCCTTATCAGTATGACAGTACCACCATCAGGGTCCTCCTGCCAGATAAGATTGTACCAGGCGAGACCTACCAGGTTCTTTATATACTTCCACCCGGAGAGATGGACAGCCGCAGTCAGAAGGGTGGTCTGCATGAGGTGATGAAATACGACTACCAAAATAAATACAATTTAATCTGCGTGGCTCCGGAGTTTACCTCCAAACCCTGGTATTGCAATCATGCAAGTGATATGGGCCGCCAGGATGAAAGTCATTTCCTGAAAACCGTCATACCCTTTATTGATGACCACTATCCCACCCTGAAAACTTCAGAAGGCCGATTACTTATGGGCTTCAGTAAATCAGGCTGGGGAGCATTCAGCTTGCTTCTCAGGAATCCTGAAATGTTCCATAAAGCTGTGGGCTGGGACAGTGGAATCAGGGTAGACACCGGTCCTATTTCTGAGGAAGAACGCATGCAAAGAATAGATTCATTATTTGGTGGGGAGGAAAACTTTGAGAAATACCGGCTCACGACCCTGCTGAAGCAGAGAGGAGACCAGCTTGGAGATCAGACGCGATTGTTTTATTACAATACCGAGGGAAAAAGAGGTCCCGGGGGTGCCGAAATCCATAAACTAATGGTGGAACTGGAAATACCACATCTTTATCTGTACGAACCACATCGTAAGCACAGCTGGGACAGCGGTTGGATTCCTGCAGCTGTCCGTTTTCTTGTTGATGATTATTAAAAAAACTAACCGGTAGACAATGAAAACAATAATAATAATCAGCATCTCAAGCCTATTCTTATCCTTGCAAATTGTTATGGCACAATACGATAAGGTGGAAGGCTGGGTGGCATCGCCCGACATAGTAAAAAAATTCGAAGAACGTGACAAAAACAAAAGTTTCAAGGTCATATATCGTGAGGAGAACATTCCCCGCTATACCCTCCCCGATGCACTGGTGATGAATGATGGAACAAAAGTCTACGATGCCAAAACCTGGCAGAAAAAACGCCGACCTGAAATCCTTGAACTTTTCCGTGAAAATGTGCACGGTCGTGCACCGATCGGGCGTCCAGGTGATATGAAATTTGAAGCTGGATCGGTCAATAAGGAAGCACTGGATGGAAAGGCTACTCAGAAAGACCTAAAAATCAACTTTACAGGCAAATCCTCAGGTCCGAGAATGGATATGCGGGTTTATACACCCAATGGTATATCAGAACCCGTCCCCTGCTTTCTGTATCTCGGGCGGCCTATGACAGCGGATTCTCGCCCGCAATTGAGATGGGAAGGGGTATTAGAGGAGATTCTGTCACGGGGTTATGCCTTGGCAATCATTGACAGGCAGGGCATTGATCCTGATGAGTACGACGAGTTCAAAAACGGGGTCCACGGTGCTTTTGATCCGGCGGGGGTGCGGCCAGCCGATGCATGGGGAACGATTTCAGCCTGGGCCTGGGGACTGAGCCGGGCCCTTGATTATCTGGAGACGGACAAGGATGTGAATGCCAAAAAAGTGGTGGGCATGGGTGTTTCGCGGGCCGGAAAAACAGCTCTGTGGGCAGGTGCCCAAGACGAACGTTTTGCCATGACGATCTCAATCTGTTCCGGTTGTACTGGCGCGGCACTGAGCCGTCGACGCTTTGGAAATCCTGTTGATGTATTAAATATGCGAAACCCGCATTGGTACTGCGAGAACTACAAAACATTCGGCGGGAAGGAAGACCTTTTGCCCATCGACCAGCATATGCTTTTGTCTCTGATTGCTCCACGCCTGTTATATGTTTGCAGCGCCGACGAGGACCTCTGGGCTGACCCGCGGGGAGAATTTCTCGGTGCGAAAAATGCGGATCCCGTCTACCATCTCCTCGGCTCAAGGGGATTGGAAGCTGAACAAATGCCCGGGGTGGAGAGTCCGGTTCAAACAGGACAAATCGGCTATCACATTCGTAAAGGCGGCCACGGCCTTGAGCATTACGACTGGCTCCGTTTTCTTGATTTCGCCGACAAGCACTGGAAATAAACAATAACTATTCTCAATTTAATATTAAAAATATGGTAGTTAAGAAGTCTCATTTGCTTTTTCTAACCTGCTCTCTTTTTATGATAGTAGCACAAACTGCCTGTGTAAAGAAACAGGCTTCAGAAATAATAATCGAAACAAATTTCGACCGTGGAAGCCTGGGACCTACCCGTGTAATAAACGATAGCCTGGTGAAGGCACAAACCATACACTGGATAAAAAAAGACATGGTCGGAAACCAGTTCTACTGGTTTTATTTTAAAATCTCCAATGTGAAGGGTAAAAAGATAAGGTTTGAGTTAAATAACATGGCCGGCACTTATCGGGGGAAACCACATAGGATCATGACAGGTATTTGTAAACCGGTAATAAGCTATGATAACAATAACTGGGACAGGATTTTTGATACCCATTTCGATGCCGAATCTAAAATTTTTACATTCAGGCATACATTTGAAGAAGACCAGGCCTGGATTGCATATGCTCATCCCTACCCCAAGAGCCGGGGTGATGATTTGATTAAAGAATTGCAAAGTATGAATGCAGATATTGAAGTAATCGGTCAATCAAACGAAGGGAACAATATTCACATGCTTACCTTTCCCCCGAAAGCAAAATATTCGTCAGACAAAAAAGTGGTGCTTGTTATGGCTCTTCAACATGCGTCAGAAGACTGTGGGGGTTATTTTGCGGAAGGAATGATTGAAGCTATACAAGAAAGCCAAAACTATTCTGATAAATTCATTTACAAAATCATCCCAATGATGAATCCTGATGGATTGTATTTTGGCGTGTCACGTTACAATTATAACATGGAAGACCTGAATTCAGAATGGGACGATGATTTAACAGACGAAAAAAATCTTCCCGTTGAACCTGAAGTACTGGCCGTAAAAAACTGGCAGAAAGACTGGAATGAGGAAGGCGGCAAAATTGATTTATGGGTTGATATTCATTCACATTCTCAAAAAGCTGGCGATTGTGCCATAATTTTCGGTGACGAACAACTGCATTTGCTCGCCGAAAAAATTAATAATTACTGGCCCATTCGAACTAATTTCAGGAGGCCAGGATCCAGGAGCGGAGGAGGAGGTAGTACTCCTGATTCATCGACTGATACTATGAACACTCTCAAGCTTACAATGGAACTATCCCAATCGCATAACGGGGATGGTGTATTTCTGAATATCGATGATTACAAATTGCATGGTAAATACTTCGTCAAAACGATTGATGAATTCTTCTCAGAAAAATCCAGATAATGAGCAAATCAAACTCAACGCACATAAGCCATTCTAAAAAATGGATGTCAGCTATGGTTTTCCTTGTCTTTTCAGCAGGCATTGGAGTTACTACCCTGTTCGCTGAAGATCCTTCAAACCTGCAACCCTATCTCAGGAAAACCACATCCTGGGAATTCCTGACCCTGAATAAAGAAATCCCGGTAAATATTTATTACATCTCACGCAGCACACATTCAAGGCCATGGAATATTGGATCGCCCGTGATGGTTTATGTTAAAAACCATGGTCACGAACGGATAGGGACGGAACCCGATTCTTCAATATTAATGGATTATCTGAAAGAACATTACATTGTCATTACCCTTGATTTTGACCACGATGAAAGGGCTGTATCCCCTGATTTTGACAGGGATTTGCATGGCTTATTCACAGCAATCTACGAGCAGGGAGAGGAGTCCCTTTTCGAAGGAGTTAATTTAACCCCCAGAATTTTCCGTTGCTTTTTCGTCCCGGCAGGATGCCGGTTGGCCACCGACCTTGTTTTCTGGGAACTCGACAAACACGGTGCCAACGGAACCCTTGATTTAATAATGGAGCGGTATAATAAGAAAATTGCAGGTGTTGTTTACGGAAAAGAAAAGGTTAGCTCACCCGGGGAAATGACCGATCGGCAGGGAAGGCCTTTCCAGTATAAACTGGCAATGGATATTGTATATCCTTCCATGAGCGATAGGAAGGTACCCCTGGTAGTACTGGCTTCAACCCAGGTAACAAGGCATCCCAATGTAGCCCCGGGCACCTACCGGCCACATATGATGGGCTTCCTGATGCGGGGCTATGCCTATGCAATAATCGATCATTGCTACGACCCCTTACGGAGGCATTTCTGGTTCAATCCGGGTGATTTTTCCCTTACCCGGTGGAACGGACTTGCGAGTAATACGGCTGCTATCCGCTATCTGAAGGCGAATGCCGAAAAATTCAATATCGATGAAAGGTATATCGGTGCTATGGGGCATTCAAAAGGGGAATATGCGGTAGCACGCCTAAGCGATCCTGACCATATCAACCAGGGAGAACAGCGTAAAATTGAAGGCTTCCCGGAAGGATCTCCCGAGCCACAGCCATTCCAGGGATATTCCAGCAGGATAACGGTAGGTTACCAGTCCCCTGCCAGCTGGCCCCAATATGTTTCAGAAAATGACGTTCCTACAATCGCTGCCCATGGCGGGAAAGACGGTTTTGGGAGAAAATATTCCGAAGTCTTTGACAGGATGGAAGAGCTTGACCTTAACCATGTTTCATTGTATATGAAAGAGCTTGGTCATGAATTTCCCTATGGAATTGATGATGAGCTGGGAATAGACAGGTACCGCCTGGTCCATGATTTTTTCGACCGGTATTTAAGGGTGGAAGAAAAACTACCGCCTGTGGTTTTAATGGTCTCTCCCCCGCATCAGAAAGAAAATGTTTCTTCTGCAGAATCGGTCTCCATTCATTTCGCCCCGGAGATGGATGAAAAGAGTGTAACCGATGGAAAGGGCGTCAAGATTATCAGGATGAGTAATAATAAACCCTTTAAAGGAAGCTGGGAAAGATCACGGCAGAGTACAAGATTTACTTTTATTCCCCGGGATAAGTTCTCAGATGGCGAAAAATATAAAATTGTGGTGTCTACCGGTGTAAAGAATCTGGCTGGAACATATCTGGATAAGGAAGTGGTCTCTGAATTTAAAATTTCGAAACAATAAAATATAATCTGGGGTATGCACTTAAAACATATTGATTTTCTGAGTAATATTGGGGGTTATGAGAATCCCCAAAAGTCAAATAGAATTTGAGAGAATGTTCACAACCGAGGAGCAATGTATAGAAT
>DRHS01000040.1 GCA_011053095.1 Bacteroides sp. | reverse complement strand
TTAAATCACTCTACACGGGGTTCTATTTTGCGTTAAAATCATATTTATCGGCAATATTGCCACATCATTTATCAAATTCCGAGAATACAGTATTCTCCGTCGTTTGAAAAAGGGGGTTATCGGAGCGGACTCAATGAATATACGTAAAATATTGATAGAAAACAAGATATAGCGTAATTAAAAACATTCTGTTCGTTCGATTTACATACATTTGGTCTTGATCCATATTTTAATTAAAATCCAGGACTTGTTACTGGAAAGAAAACAGTCTCTGCCCGGTAATTAATGCCGTGAATTATGAAATATCGAAGTATATTTATGGAAAGTATTTATGTCCTTATATCCACTCCCTTCTGAAGTGAAGTGGTTTTACGGACATGTGGATAAATGGTCCTGAGAAATTGGATGAATGCAGGCGTAATCCTTCTACCCTATTTAAGTTCAACGATTAGTTGATTCTTGGGAACTCTCTCCCCCTCCTTGACATGGATTTTCTCAACAGTACCATCCTCATCAAACAGGATAATATTCTTCATCTTCATTGCCTCGAGGATAAGCATCTGTTCGCCCTCCTTTACCTGTTGTCCCTCCTTAACAAATAATTTAAGGATGGTTCCGGGGATGATCGATGTTATTTTCCGGCTGTCGGGGGGTTCATATTTTTTTCGGTTCTCGAATTTATAGTTCAGCCTGGTGCGGTATTTTGTCCCGTCAATAATCAGAGATTTGCAACGCAGCTTCCCATTTACAAAGTCCCCTTTTATCCCGTTTTCAATCACTTCAGTATCGACCTTTTTGGCAGTAGCCCGGGTAGATTTTGTCCTGGATGGGGCAGTGGATTTCCCGGCCGGGGATTTCCCGGCAGTGGCCTGTTTAGTTTGGGATGAAGAGATCTTGCTTGTTTTTGCCATGGTCTGTATGTTTAGAAAGGTGGAATTCCATGTTTTTTCTTCGGAAGATATACAGACTTATTCTCGGCAACCTCAATTGCATGCAACAGAATCTTCCTTGTTTCATTGGGCTCGATTACAGAATCAATATATCCCTTTGCTGCGGCAACATATGGATTGGCAAATTTGTCCTTATACTCCTTCACCTTTTGCTTGCGTAACTTCTCGGGATCTTCTGCGGAAGCAATTTCCTTCCGGAAAATTATATTGGCTGCTCCCTCTGGTCCCATTACAGCAATTTCAGCACCCGGCCAGGCAAAAACGAAGTCTGCCCTCAGGTGCCTTGATGCCATTGCGATATATCCACCCCCATAAGCCTTCCTGAGAATTACTGTCATCTTGGGTACAGTTGCTTCGGAATACGCATACAGGACTTTTGCCCCATGCCTGATAACACCTGCGTGTTCCTGCTCGACACCCGGAAGGTAGCCGGGAAGGTCAACAAGGGTTACGATAGGTATATTAAAGGCATCGCAGAATCGGATGAACCTGGCAGCTTTGTCTGAGGAATCGACATCAAGTACTCCGGCAAGAACCAGGGGCTGGTTGCATATAAATCCAATGGTCTCTCCGCCCATGCGTCCAAATCCGATGACCATGTTTGCAGCCCATAACTCCTGAACTTCGAAAAAGTCTGAATCATCAACAATACTGCGGATAACATCTCGCACATCATATGGTTGTTTGGGATCTCCCGGAACTATATCTTCAATTTGAAAATCGGAGTTAGGATCCTTTGGAGGGAATTTCTTTGCCTTCTTCATGTTACTCCAGGGGATAAAGGAAATAAGCTTCTTTATCTGCTCAAAGCATTCAGCTTCGCTTTTTGCAAAAAAATGAGCATTACCTGTGATCTCGGCATGTACACGGGCTCCTCCCAGGTCCTCCATAGAGATCTCCTCTCCAAGAACGGTTTTGATTACCTCCGGACCTGTAATGAACATTTTGGAGATCTTATCAACCACAAAGACAAAATCTGTAAGAGCCGGTGAATAGACTGCTCCTCCGGCGCATGGACCGAGTATAACGGAAATCTGTGGTATGACACCTGAAGAAAGGGTGTTCCGAAAGAAGATTTCTCCATATCCGGCCAGGGAACTTACACCTTCCTGAATTCTTGCTCCACCGGAATCGTTGATTCCGATCAGGGGCATCTTCATTTTAAGGGCATGGTCCATGATCTTTGTGATCTTCCGGGCATGCATATTTCCCAGAGATCCGCCGGCAACGGTGAAGTCCTGCGCAAAAATGCATATTGCAGCACCATAAATGGTTCCTGTACCAATCACAACGCCATCGCCGGCCAGGGTTTTCTTGTCCATGTCGAAATCTCTGGCTTCATGTTCGGCGAAAAGGTCGTATTCGGTAAAAGTTTCTTTATCCAGGAGGCTGATGATCCGGTCTCTTGCGGTCATCTTCCCCATGGCTACCTGCTTTTCTATGGCAGCATCTCCGCCACCTTTCAGGACTTCTTCTCGTTTCTTTTGAAGTTCCTGAATTTTTCTTTTTAAAGGCATATTTGAAGTATAAGTTTTAGGATGGTATGGGCTACAACATTACAAAATCCCGTAATATTAAAAAAATTTTTTGAGACTATTATCTAAGGTTTATCAGCTATACTGTTTATAACCAAATAATTAAAATTGCAGCCTCAACAAGGATCATTTCGGGGCCAGTCTATAAAGTATATATGCAATGATGGAATAAACAAAATTTGGCATCCATACTGCCATGGCGGGATTCAGGCTCCCGCTAATAGCAAATTGAGAGGAAAACTGCATAAAAAGCAGGTATGAAAAGGCAACAATCAGTCCAATCCCAAGCTGCATACCGATTCCTCCTTTAACTTTCTTTGATGAAACCGATACACCGATAAGCGTCAGGATAAATGCTGAAAAGGGGAAAGCAAAGCGTTTATTTTTTTCGATCTGATATGCTTTCACATTTGATTCCCCCAGCATTTTAAGCTGATCGATATATTCTGACAGCTGCCTTATGCTCATGGTCTCCATGTAGTTCAACCTTCGTTTGAAATCGCTGGGATGAAGGGCGAGTGTTGTATCAATCCTGGTTCCTCTGGTTACAGTTTCGGTGTATCCCTCTATATCCCGGATATAATAATTCCGGATCATCCACTTATCAATGGTGGAATCCCACTTCACATAATCTGACATTAGCTTGGAGACCAGTACTCCATCCTCATACTTCTCCATGGAGAAACGGTGTCCGAGGTCAGATATGGTACTATAGGTTTCCATGTATATATATACCCCTGGTTCTATCTGCCGGTGTATATTTCTCTCGGTGACTCTCATGGGGATTGAATGATAATATTGTTCTTCGAAATCAAGCCTGATCCGGTTTGAGCTTGGTATCACGTAATCACTAAGTGCGAATGAAAAGATGGCGATAACAGTGGCTGAGAAAAAATAGGGGACCAGGATCCTGTTGAAACTCATCCCACTGCAGATTATGGCTATGAATTCAGTCCGGTAGGCCATCCTTGATGTGAAATAGATGACCGAAACAAATGTGAACAGGGAACTGAAAAGGACTGCAAAGTATGGTATAAAATTCAGGTAGTACTTTGTCAGGA
This sequence comes from Bacteroides sp., assembly GCA_011053095.1. GTDB lineage: Bacteria > Bacteroidota > Bacteroidia > Bacteroidales > SM23-62 > SM23-62. The sequence continues at coordinate 21,284 of DRHS01000040.1, read as the reverse complement.
TATCGATGAGCTTGGCATCATGATCAAGAAAATTATCGATCTTCTCGGAAAAATCGAAAATTACGGCAATAGACAGGATAAGTACTATGGAGAAGAAAAAAGTACCCAGGAACTTCTTCACAATATAGACATCGATTATCGTGATACCCAGTTTTCTTCTCATAGCCGAACAGATAGTTTTGACACCATTTCATTTTTCCAGGCGGAGAAATCCCCATCCTCAATTCTTCTTCTTGCCTCCTCTATCAGCCACAGGTAAAACCTCAGGTTATGCAGGCTGGCGATCTGGGCGCCAAGAAGTTCGCCGGAGTTGATAAGATGACGTAAATAGGCCCTGGAATATTGTTGGTCAACATAAGAATCGCCATCCGGATCGATTAACGAATAATCATTTTTCCATTTTTCATTCTTAATATTAATGATCCCTTCTCTTGTGAATAACTGTCCGTTCCTGCCATTGCGTGTTGGCATAACGCAATCGAACATATCCACTCCCCTGGCGATTGACTCGAGAATATTGACCGGTGTACCCACCCCCATAAGGTATCTGGGCTTATCCAGGGGAAGAATTTCATTCACATGCTCGACCATCTCATACATAAGATCTTCAGGCTCACCTACTGAGAGGCCTCCAATGGCATTTCCTTCCATTCCGGCAGCTGCGATTTTTTCGGCAGATTGACGGCGAAGATCAGCAAAGGTACCCCCCTGGACAATGGGAAACCATTTCTGGGAGTACCCGTAGAGTGAATCTGTCTCGACAAACCTTTTCCTGCCTTTGTCAAGCCAGCTATGGGTAAGCTCCATGGAGTCACGTGCATAATCATATTCACAGGGCCAGGGTGTGCATTCATCAAAAGCCATAATGATGTCTGCTCCTAGGGTCCTCTGGATATCCACAACATTTTCAGGAGTAAAAACATGTTTTGTTCCATCTATATGCGATCGGAATATTGCACCCTCGGGTGTGAGTTTTCGCTGCTCCGAGAGTGAGAATACCTGGTATCCTCCGCTGTCTGTCAGCATTGCCCCGCTCCAGTTAATAAAGCGGTGCAGTCCCCCGGCATTTCCGATCACATCCGTTCCTGGCCTCAAAAAAAGATGATAGGTATTCCCAAGGATAATTGGAGCCCTCACATCTTCTTTCAGGTCACGCTGGTTCACGCCCTTCACAGTACCGGCTGTGCCTACCGGCATAAAAATGGGTGTTGGGATATTCCCGTGATCTGTCTCGAAAACACCTGTTCTCGCCTTAGAATTTTCGTCTGAATGAAGTATCTTGAAACTCATTTGCGCAGAATTAGCACAAATATAATCGAATATAAACTTCAAATTTGCAACTTTATCCCTCAATATTGAAGTCTTTATATTGGAAAAATGAATTTTGTTGAGTATCCGGTGGCAATCCGGGTGATTCTTGTAGTTTTTGCCGGCACTTTCCTGATACAGATGGTATACTGGTGGCTGGTACATGCCAGACTGATTTATCACCGGCCAATAAGCTCCCGGATCAGGAAATCTCCTGTATCAATTGTGATATGTGCAAAAAATGAAGAGGAGAATCTGAAAAACAACCTTCCCATGGTTTTGGAACAGGATTACCCGGATTATGAAGTAATCGTGGTTAATGATGCTTCTACGGATAAGTCCGACGATGTACTTCGCGATCTTAAAAAGAAGTATCCGCAACTTCGGACCAGCAATATAAAGGAGAATATGCATATCCGCAGGGGTAAGAAGCTGGCACTAACGATAGGTATCAAAGCTGCACGTCATGATTGGGTTCTGCTAACAGATGCTGACTGCATTCCTGCTGGGGTAAACTGGCTTGCTACCATGCAACGCAGTTTCGGACGGAAATCCGGGATAGTTCTCGGTTATGGGGGATACAGGAGAAGGAGAGGCCTTCTGAATCTGGTTATCCGGTACGATGCATTCTTTATCGCCCTGCAATACTTTGGCTATGCACTTTCAGGGGTTCCCTACATGGGAGTTGGAAGAAACCTGGCATATCGCAGGGAATTATTCTTCCGGAATAAGGGATTCGCAAATCATTACGAGCTTGCCTCCGGGGATGATGATCTTTTTATAAACGAAGTTGCCGGAAAAACAGCAACCTGTGTTGAGATCAGGGAAGAGTCACATACAAGTTCGGAGCCTGAGTCAAGCTGGAAGAACTGGTATTATCAGAAAAAAAGGCACCTGACTACAGGTCCCCGTTACAGGTTTCTCACCAAGTTGTTGCTTGGGACAGAATTGCTCAGCCGGCTGCTTTTTTATGCATCCCTGATCATACTGTTAAGCTTACAGATTCTCCTGCCCTGGGTAGCTGGCATATTTCTTGTGCGTATGTTATCAACAATTGTTATTATCAAATTGGCAATGACACGTTTGAATGAAAAGTATTTATTATTAATTTCACCATTGCTGGATGTTGCCCTGCCCCTGGCACATATATATATGGTTTTCAACAATTATATCGCATCAAAAAGAGCCAGATGGTCTTGAATCCCAGTCTTTCCGATAAAGCCCAGCATGATTTCCTTCTCGTTCAAAAGGCAAAGGAAGGAGACCAGAAAGCCTATGCTGAACTCCTGGGAAGATACAGGGATGCTATTTATTTCATGCTCCTCAAAATGGTCAACAATCCCAGTGATGCAGAAGACCTGACAATTGAGGCTTTTGGCAAGGCGTTTAAAAACATTTCACAGTATACTCCGAATTTTGCATTCAGTACCTGGCTTTTCAAAATTGCCACTAACAACTGTATTGATTTTATCAGGAAAAAGAGGGCCGCCACCATTTCACTGGACCAGGGATCAGATGATCAGCCAACTGCCTCTGTCACCATTCAGTCAGACACACCTGACCCGGAAGCCAGCCTGATTAATGACCAGAAGATTAAACTTCTCCGTGAGGTCGTGAGCAATCTTAAACCCAGGTATCGCACCCTGGTGGAACTCAGGTATTTCAAAGAATACTCCTATGAAGAGATATCAGAAGAGCTTGAACTTCCGATCGGTACTGTAAAAGCCCAGCTATTCAGGGCCCGGGAACTGCTTTATAATATTCTGAAGAACACCAGTTCCAATATGTAGGAGCTCCCGGATGGATATCCTGCTTAAATATTTTCCCGGACTGAGTTCTACTCAAATACAACTCTACCAACTTCTTAATGAGCAGGTTATCAGCTGGAACCAGAAGATAAATCTGGTCTCCCGAAAAGATACAGAGCAGCTTGCGGAAAGGCATATCCTGCATTCACTGGGAATTGCCCTGCATGCTCCCATCTCACCGGGCGAGAGGGTACTCGATGTGGGTACCGGGGGTGGTTTCCCTGGTATTCCTTTGGCAATAATGTTCCCGGATACCAGTTTTATACTGATCGATTCAATCGGGAAAAAGATAAGGGTTGTTTCAGATATCAGCGCTGGACTTGATCTTAAAAATGTCAACTGCATGCAATTAAGGGCAGAGGACTATAACGGGAAGGTTGAACATGTGGTCAGCAGGGCTGTCACAGGACTTGAACGCTTTACCGGATGGATTAAGAATAACCTGACAGGATCACCAGGCAAGCACGAAAGCACAAAAGGAGGTGATCCGGAAATTGGTGAACGGAAAAAGACCGGACTCTGGTACCTGAAGGGGGGTGATCTCGAAGAAGAACTCAGGCGATTCCCCGGTGCAAAAGTTCACCATCTGAAAGATGTTTTCGAAGAGCCCTTTTTCGAGAGTAAAAAACTGGTCTGGCTATCCCCTAATAGCCTGAGATAAACCCCGCTGATATTTTTGCAGGTTTCTTTTTGTGATATTCAAAAAAACATTACTTTTGCATTCTCAATTTAAACAAGGAAGGCTATGAAAAGGACATTCCAACCATCGAGAAGGAAGAGAAAGAACAAGCACGGATTCCGGAGCCGTATGGCTTCTGCCAATGGACGCAGGGTTGTCAACCACCGCAGGGCCAAGGGAAGAAAAAAAGTCAGTGTTTCCGACGAAGCAAGACATAAGGTATAATTCTATTTGAAGAAATGATAATTCAGGCTGTTCGTTTAATGCGAACAGCCTTTTTTGTTTTATAATCGTCATTAAGTTTGTAATTTTAGCAAACTCAATTCCCCGCTCAAACAATGAGTAAACAAAATAAACCCCGCCCCGGGAAAGGACAGGACAGGACAGAAACAAACCTTCCCCTTTCTATTATCATACCCCTTGCAGATGATCCGGATAAATTGAATCTCTGCCTTGAATCCCTGCAAAAAATCCGCAAACCTTTCGAAAAGGATTACCAGGTGATTCTTCCGGTCAGGGATGCAGACCGGGCTAAAACTTTTATTGGTTCAAAAGAAGGGGGCAGTAACCTGCTTGAGAAAGGAGTAATAAAAATCTTTGAGCTAGACGATGAAGCCACTTCACTTCAAGCGATCAGGGCCGGGATGGAAAACAGCAGCCGTGAGAACATCCTCATTTTTGAGCCGGACAGTGTTGAGCGCAGTTTTAATTTCGATGAGTTTTTTAATATACCGGAAAAGTCGCTCGAGGAAAAAAACATTATCCTTCCTATGTTCAGGGGACAGGAAACAGGCATCAGGGAGGGCCATTTCCCCATGCTGCTGCTTCGCAGGACATTTGCAGGGTACATCCTCTACCTTGATTCACGGGCAGAAAACAGGCAGGATTACCAGTCCTCTTTGTTTTACTACCTGTCGAAGCTGGACATCAAACCCGGCCGGCATACCATTTCCCAGGTAAACCCTTTTGCGGCCCCTGTAAAAACAGCAATACGTTTTCCGGCTTCAGTACCCGCCCGCCTTAACAATTTCACCGAATGGTACTTCCGCATTCCCCTGAGGGAAATTAAAACATCCCCCCATAAAATATTCAAGTTCCTCGAATTACCATCGTATTTCAGATCCCTGTTTGTCATCACGGCAATAATGATCGCGATTATTCTTCCGATCATGAGCCTTGACGCCGGACAGTCGGGTGATGATGAAAAGCATTATATGCATGCTGAGAAAGTCTATAATTATTTCGCCACTCGAGGTGAAGATAAATCTGCCCTGGAAGACAGTCGGCTGAAACTCAACTATTACGGGCAATCTATCGACCTGCTTACCTATATAATTAACAAGACCTTTAAGATCGAGAAAGAATACAAGGCAAGGCATTTTATCATCTCTCTTACCGGGGTGCTATGTATCCTGTTTGCCGGACTCCTGGCCTTCCGGCTTGCAGGGTATCGGGCGGGACTGATTACCATGGTCCTGATGTTTTTTGCACCAAGATTTCTGGGGCATTCCATGAATAATCCCATGGATGTGCCCTTCGCCCTGGGGTATGTTTTTACCCTGTACCATACATTCCGCTTTCTGAATAAACTTCCGGAAATCTCAAACAGGCATGCCATATGGATAATGATGGGGATCGCTTTTACCACAAGTATCAGGATCGGGGGTCTCCTGCTGATCCCATACGTTTTCATGTTCGCGGGAATGTATGTACTGATGAACCGGTTTGAGTTCAAGGTGTTCTCAAACCAGTGGCTGAGAATGGTCTGGAAAGGCCTGGTATACCTTTTACTCATTGCACTCGGTGGTTACCTGATCAGTCTTATCCCCTGGCCATACGGATTCCAGAAACCTTTCAAAAATCCTTTCGAAGCACTGCGGATGATGGCCAATATTTCTGTATCGATCAAAGTACTCTTTGACGGATCTATCATTTGGTCAAACAAGCTTCCATGGTATTATATCTCGATGAATATCCTGTATACCGTACCGGTTGCCCTTCTGGCCGGATTTGTTCTGAATGCCATGCTCTACCCCTTCTATAAGAAACAGATTAAGCCCTTGTTCATTTTTTTCCTGTACTTTGTAGTCATCTTCCCCTTGGCATATGTGGTTTATAAGGAATCTAATGTTTACGGGGGATGGAGGCACCTGATGTTTGTCTTTCCCGCCATGGCAATCCTGTCCGGCGTTGCATGGGACCGGCTGATTCGCATTGTGAAACCTCCCGCTGTGAAGATTGCCATCTCAGTGATCCTTCTCGGGGGAATAATACATCCACTGATCCATATCGTGAAAAACCATCCCCTTGAGTATATCTATTTCAATGAACTTCTCGGGGTAAAGAAGGCCTATGGGAGGTTCGAAACAGACTATTACATGAACAGTTTAAAGCAGGGTACAGACTGGTTAATGGAGAATGTAATCGATGAAAATAAAACCGGGGATGATCCTAAAACTGTGGTTGCCACGAATGGTTCAGTCACCTATTACCTCAGGGAAATGAGCGATTATGTAAGTCCCCTCTACACCCGCTATTATGACCGTGGCGAAAAGAACTGGGACTATGCAGTCTATTTCTGTAATTATATCCATCCCTTTCAGCTAAGCAACGGACTATGGCCACCGGCCGGTACCATTAAGACTATAGATGTAAACGGTATCCCGGTTTGTGCCATTGTGGAAAGAGAATCAAAGGAGGATATGGAAGCCATACAGATGATACGGCAGAGGGATTACCTAAACGGGATCCCTGCTCTTGAAGAGGTAAACCGGAAAAATCCCAATTCTGAGATCGTAAAGCTCCGCCTTGCAGAAGCCTACCTGCAGACCGGGCAGTTCCAGAAAGTCCACCCCCTGATGGATGAATGCCTGGAGATCTACCCGGACTATGACAAAGCTCTCAATTTTATAGGAATAGCATATATGGAATCAGGAGATCTGAACAATGCCAGTGCAACCTTCCAGAAGATAATAAGGATAAATTACCGTTTTGCCACAGCATATCATAACCTCGGACTCCTGGCTGTCCGGCAGCAGCCTCCAAATATGAACATGGCCATTAATTATTTCCAGCAGGCCATTCAGGCAAACAGAAATTACAGACCAGCCTATCTTGCCCTGGCAACGATTTACCGGCAGCAGGGACGGATGGATGAAGCCATGCGCCTTGAAAATATTGCAAATCAGCTTTAAGTCCGGGTGTTTTTATTATTTTTGCCCATCATGAAAATTGCAGTAATTGGAGCGGGACCGGCAGGGATGACGGCGGCCTATAAATTGTCCTCTGCCATTGCCGATGGCAGGGTTACCCAGCTTGATGTATACGAAAGCAGTGAACACGTCGGTGGGATGGCAAAATCCATGCGGATGTGGGACCAGGTGGTTGATATGGGTCCACATCGATTCTTCAGCCATGATAGGAAGGTTAATGAATTCTGGCTGGAAGTCGCCGGAAAAGATTATAAAATGGTGAACCGCCAGACCCGGATTTATTATAAAAAAAAATTTTTTGATTACCCGCTTAAAGCAGGCAATGCATTAAAGAACCTTGGACTTATTGAGGCCGCCAGGTGCATGCTCAGCTACTTCAGGGAAAAGGTATTTCCTACCCCCGATACAGGTACATTCGAATCGTGGGTTACACGCAGGTTTGGAAAACGACTCTACGAGATGTTTTTTAAAACCTACAGTGAAAAACTATGGGGAGTAAAATGTACCGAGCTGGATTCTGATTTCGCAGCGCAACGGATCAAAAAACTTTCTCTTTATGAAGCAGTTAAGAATTCTATTTTCAAGGGGAAAAAAAACCAGCATAAGACGCTTGTCGACCAATTCGCTTTCCCAACCAGGGGTACCGGATCCCTGTATGAGAAAATGGCCGATACCGTCCGTACCAACGGAGGAAACGTACTGCTTAAGTCCCCTGTCGAAAAAGTCCTGAACAGGGAAGGCAGTGCCTATGCAATTGAACTTGTTTCCGGTGAGACTATCGAATACGACCATATTGTGTCAACCATGCCTATTTCATTGCTTGTAACCCGACTTCCGGAGGTTCCGGATGACATAAAGGAAAGGGCCCTTTCTCTCAAATTCAGAAATACCATACTTGTTTACCTTCAACTCGACAGCAAAAACCTATTTACAGACCAGTGGTTGTATATACATTCATCTGAGCTAAGCATGGGAAGGATGACCAATTTCCGCAACTGGATTCCCGAGTTGTATGGGGAACAGAAAGAAAGCATACTCTGTCTTGAGTACTGGGCCAATTTTGAGGACCCGGAATGGAAGAGGGACGACCAGTGGTATATTGAGCTGGCAAAAAATGAACTCAATGCTACGGGACTGGCCAGAAAAGAAGAAGTTTTGGACGGGAAAGTTATACGCATCCCGCGCAGTTACCCGGTATACTTCAGCCGTTACAAGGAAGTCCTTGAACCGGTACAGGAGTACCTTAGCAGCATAGGTAATCTCCATGTCATTGGCAGATATGGTTCCTATAAATACAATAACCAGGACCATAGCATTTTTATGGGATTACTGGCCTCAGAAAATATCCTTGATGGAAAATCAAACGATCTGTGGAAGATCAACACCGATTACGACACATACCAGGAAGCCTCGGTAATCAATGAAACAGGGCTGGCAGAAAGCTCATAGAACCGGAAGGATTATGAATTTCTTACGTTTTATATTCAGCAGGGTATTTCTTAAGCACTTAAGCATTGCTATAGGGATTACCATATTGACGGTATCCGTAATATTTCTTTTCCTTCGGATATTTACCCGTCACGGGCAGGCCCTCAGCGTACCTGATCTTACGGGCTACAGCATTGAAGAAGTTGATTCCATACTCATTGAGAGAGAGCTGCATTTTCAGATTGTCGATTCCGTTTTTAATATGAATGCAGAAAGGGGTTCAGTTATTGACCAGAACCCGCGGCCCGAATTCAAGGTCAAAAAAAACCGCACAATCTTTATTACAATTAATGCATTTAATCCTGAGATTATCAGCATGCCTAATCTTGTGGGGGTAAGCCTGAGGCAGGCGGGAGCAATTATCCAGACTGCGGGACTTCAGATCGGGAAACTCACATACGTGCCTGATATAGCAGTAAATAACGTGTTGCAACAAAAGTACCGAGGGAACGTTATAGAAGAAGGCGATTCAATCGTTAAGGGCTCGGAAGTAGACCTTGTGCTGGGAAGGGGACTAAGTGATGATAAAACTGCGGCACCCGACCTGGTAGGCATGTTGTTTGAAGATGCAAAGCAGAAAATTTTAGACCGTTACCTGAACCTTGGTGCGTTAATATATGACCGGTCTTTCAGTAATGCTGATGATTCGGCAGCTGCATTTGTCTGGAAACAAAGGCCGGTCTATAATGAAGAAGAGGAAATTCTGATCAACCTGGGAGCATCCGTGGATGTCTGGATAACCGTTGACTCAACCAAACTTCCCCTGCCTGAAGAAATTGAATTGCCGTAGTTTGAAGACAATGAATTTCAGAACAGGAACAGCCGGATTTATACTTTGCCTTGGATCACTATCTGTGATACATGCCCAGGAAGTACTTGTTCCTGCCATTCCAAACATCCCCAATGCAGGATCCAGGAAAAGTACCGAGGTAGATAAAATCCCCGACACCCTCGATCTGCCATTTTTTGATGATTTTTCAAGAAAAGGCTGGCTTCCCCACCCTGAGTTCTGGGTGGATGAATATGCTTATATAAACAATTCCTATACAGTTAATCCTATAACCCTTGGCGTTGCGACCCTTGATGCGATATATTCCGACGGACAGCTGAATGGTTCAACTTCAGAACCTCTCAGCTTTGAATCCGATTTTCTTACATCCGCCCATATCAACCTTGACTTTCCCGGCCGGCAGGATATCTGGCTTAGTTTTTTCTATGAATCCAGGGGATTGGGGGATTCTCCTGAAATACAAGATTCTCTTTTAGTTGAATTCCTGGCACCTGATAGCAGTGACTGGGAAACAGTATGGTCCACAGTTGGCTTCCACAGTGATAGCCTGCCTGAAAAAGATACTTTCCTCCAGGTATTTATCCCGGTCAAAGAAGAACGTTTCCTTAAAAAAGGTTTCAGGTTCCGGTTTAAGAATTTTGCCAGCCTGCCAAATGATGATGACAAAAGAGGTCATTGGTCGAATGTGGACCACTGGCATTTAGATTATGTCTACCTGGATACTGCAAGGTCATCCAATATTCTGGCCGTAAATGATGTTTCCATGATCTCTTCCCTGGGATCCCTGCTTAAAAATTACGAGTCCATGCCCTGGAGGCATTTCTTTCCAACAGCATACCTTCGGGAACTAAAAACTACTGTAGACATCAGCTACAGGAATAACGACACAACAATACGGAATGCCACCCGTATACTTAAGATCACAGATCTGAATTTTAACTTCTCCGATTCAATTAATGGCGGTTCCATAAATGTAAATCCCCGGGAACTTAAGACCTTCAGGTTTCCGTACAATTACCCATTTATACCTTACAATCCAGACTCGGCAATATTTGAAGTTATGAGCTACCTGATCACAGAGGACCTGGATTTCAAATGGAACGATACGGTGGTTCGTCACCAGAAGTTTTATAATTACTACTCCTATGATGACGGGAGTGCCGAAGTCGGTTACGGCCTTAGTGGTGGGGGAACAGCCAGCGCCTCGGTAGCCTACCAGTTTAAGACATACAAGAAGGATACTCTCAGGGGCGTAAAATTTTATTTCAACAGGACCCTGGGAGATTATTCACAGGATTATTTTATGCTTGCTGTATGGAATCATGATCCTGTAACGGACAGGCCGGGAGAACTGATCCGCAGCGTTTCGGGTGTCAAACCCGAATATCAGTCTGAGCTGAACAGGTTCACAACCTACGCTTTTGATACAACAATTATAGTTTCAGATATTTTTTATGTAGGCTGGATCAAGACCACTGAAAATATGCTGAATGTTGGATGGGATCGGGGCAATAACAACCAGAATAAAATCTTTTATAATCTTGGACAGGAATGGTACAATACCAAATTTGAAGGCAGCCTGATGTTGCGCCCTCTTATGGGACCCGAACTTGTTTGGCCCGTGTCTGCACCTGAAATCCCCGGACAACCCGCAATTAGTCTGCATGTCTACCCCAATCCTGCCGGAGACCAGTTTTATATTGAACTGTCGGACAATACCCTTCCCATGCGAAATCCTGATCCTTCAGACTGGTCCGTCAACCTTTATAACCTGCAGGGGAAACTGGTTTACTCATCTAACATAAGCGATATGCCTCATTACATTGGTGATCTGCCGGAAGGGTTGTATATTGTAAAAGTAAACCAGGACGGCTTGTACAGAGCCAGCAGCAAACTGATGATCGCCCGGTAGAAAAGACCCTCCGGGCCGCGCATGAAAACGGGACAGACCGAACAACGGGCCAGACCATAATAAAATACTCTCTTCCAAATGGAAGCTTCAAAACCCGATCAGGGATTTACCGATTCACAGGAACTCTTTGAACACCATCGTTTTGTGGTGGACAGGGGACAAGAATCCATGCGCCTCGACAAGTACCTGGTAAACAGAATGATGCACACCTCAAGGACTCGTATCCAGTCGGCCGCCCAGGCAGGGAACATCCTGGTCAATGACAGGGCAGTTAAATCAAACTACAAGATAAAACCGGGGGAAATTATAAGTATAGTACTGCCTGATCCACCGAGGGAAACCGAAATTCTGCCGGAAGACATTCCCCTCAATGTTGTCTATGAAGATGAAGAAGTCCTGGTGATAAATAAGGCTGCCGGCATGGTGGTCCATCCCGGTGTTGGAAATTATTCAGGCACCCTGATTAACGCACTCTACCATTATTTTCGTGAACTCCCAATGTTCCAGGCCGGAGAGATGCGCCCGGGGATGGTTCACCGGCTTGACAAGGATACTTCCGGTCTTCTCGTGATCGCAAAGACAGAGCTGGCACACAACAGGCTGGCCAAACAATTTTTCGATCGTAAAACAAAACGAAAATATATTGCGCTAGTATGGGGTGACCTGGAAGAAGATGAGGGAAGTATCGAAGGATATATCGGACGCGACCAGAAAGACCGGACCCGTATGAAGGTATACCCTGAAGAAAGCCAGGGCAAACATGCCATCACCCATTACCGGGTATTGGAACGCCTGGGCTACATCAACCTCATTGAATGCCGGCTGGAAACAGGACGCACCCACCAGATAAGAGTACATTTTCAATCCATCAGGCACCCCCTGTTCAATGATGCAACTTATGGGGGAGAGCAGATAGTGAAAGGGACCACCTTTACCAAATACAAACAATTTGTTCAGAACTGCTTTGCCATCCTTCCCCGGCAGGCCCTGCATGCACAATCACTTGGATTCACCCACCCCGCAAGCGGAGAAGAAATGTTCTTCGAATCTGAACTCCCCGCTGATATGGCCGAGGTCATTGTAAAATGGCATCGATACCTTGAGGGAAGAACGGGTGATTGAATCACCAAACAGATGAAAAAAAACATTGCAATAGTAACAGGAGGGGATTCTTCCGAACTGGTAATTTCCCTGAAAAGCGCTGAGCAGGTGCAGCAATACCTTGATTCCGAAAAGTACAATTCCTATTTAGTCTATATCCGTGAGGATGACTGGCATGTACGCATGGATGTTGAAGGCAACGAACATATCCCGATCAATAAGGACAATTTCAGCTTTCAAAAGGACGGCCGGATCATACCCTTTGATTATGCATTTGTAGCCCTTCACGGTCCCCCGGGAGAAAACGGACAACTGCAGGGCTATCTCGACAAACTGGGCATCCCCTACTCCACTTCCGGGGTTCGCTCCCTTGAACAATCATTCAACAAGCATCTATGTAAGGAGTTACTTGCCGGTTCAGGGATCCTCACTGCCCGGGCAGTACTAATTCGAAAGGACGAAAATTTTAATCCGGGAGTTATTCTTGCTAAAGTGGGACTCCCCTGCTTTATAAAGCCGAATGCAGGGGGGTCCAGTTTCGGCGTCTCACGTATCACCAGGGCAGATGAGTTTTCAAATGCGGTTAAGAAGGCACTGGAAGAAGATGATGAGGTACTTGTCGAAACGTTTATTCCGGGTACTGAGCTGACCTGTGGAGTGCTTAAAATACCATCGAAGGAGTATATTTTTCCGGTGACAGAGGTTATTTCCAAAAATGAGTTTTTTGATTACGAAGCCAAGTATACTGATGGAATGGCTGAAGAGGTCACACCTGCTGAAATACCTGATGAACTGGCAAAACAATGCCAGTCAATCTCTTCCAGAATATATGATCTGCTTGATTGCAGGGGACTTGTACGCATTGACTTTATAAACCGGGATGGGGAACTGTATTTCCTGGAATTGAACGGCGTACCCGGGATGAGCCGTGAAAGCATCATCCCCAAACAGATACGCACTCTGGGCCACACAGAATCAGAGATCTACAACCTGATCATCCGGGAAACTTCAGGTTGGTAACTCCCGGGGTCCACCTAACAACTGTGAAACATTGGCTGGTAGTACTTGGGATCCACCTGCCAACAGTGAAATAACAACTTATAAATTTTGTTTAACCCTATTTCAGATCCACCGGTGGCTCAGTCTTTTTTGAGTAGATTCTGTATTTCTTGACCTTCTGAAAACCAAGAGCTTCAACTAGCCCCTTCATCTTCTGATTAGACTCAGTGATAACCGAAAGCTCACAGGTTTCATAGCCCTTTTTTACTGCCTCTTCTACCAGTTGAAGAATCAGTAGAAGTACTATTCCCCGAAAAGGATTATATCATAATCAGCTAATATCCGGACCCCCCCGGCCATCTGCTTGACTTCATCTTTATTGAGCGGTACAAAGCCCCTAAGTCCCTGAAAACTCTGGTTATAGATATTCTGTACAGTTTTCATTTCAGTTTTCATCTCCTCACGACGGAATTTACGGATACTGATCCCCGGATTCCCGGATACCCTCTCAGACATGGTTTCAAACCTTTCAGGAAAAGCATGCCCTATTTTCCAGGTATAGGCATGGAGGTCTTCCAACTTCCGGTAACCAAGCTCTTCCATAAAATTCTGGTAGTACCTGTGACAGTAGTTTGTCATAAAGGTCGGGGGACTTTCATATCCATCGATGAGGAATCCCCGTTCATCATTTGTGGTAAAATTTAACGGACCGATCAGATTGTTTAGTCTCCAGCCAACCATAACCTTCTCCACCGCCCCCATTAATAAACGAGCTACCTCAAGGTCTTATACATTCAAACATTCCGAAAAACCCATCTATGGGATCGTGGATACGATTGTGGGCAGGATTTGAAATAGCCACAACACGTCCTGCCATCTCTCCAGACTCATCCAGCACCCCAAAAAGGCTGATATTTTGGCCCGACCGTCATTAAGGTTTGTTAAGAAATCATTTATCATTAAAACCAATTGTTATGAAAAGAGGTATTAACAAAGTAACCCTGATGGGAAACGTAGGAGACGACCCGAAAGTGAACCAGATCAATGACACCATGAAAGTAGCCCGTTTTCCACTGGCCACCAATGAGGTGTATTTTGACAAGGAAGGCAACGAGGTCCAAAAAACAGAATGGCACCAGGTGGTATTCTGGAACAAGGCCGCAGATATTGTTGAGGCCTATGTCAGAAAAGGGATTCCACTTTATGTCGAGGGCAAGATCCAGTCCTCCGCCTGGGAAGACAAGGATGGTGTAAAGCGCTATTCCTGGGAAATTAACGGCGATAACTTCGTATTCATTGACGGGAAGAGGGAAGAGGTGAAAGAGGAAGAATAGTTAAGAAATGGGTATCACAATTTGTAATATCCAATTCATTAGATTGAATAGGTGGTCGCCTTTTGCGACCACTTATCAATATATTTATTCTCTGGCATTGAATGTACGTATATATTTTATATATTTGTACGTATTATTCAAGATGATGAATTCAAAACTGACAGTAAAGCTAAACAGTATTGTGATTACCAGAGCTAAAAAGTACGCAAAGAAGCATAATACAAGTCTCTCAAAGATGATTGAAGCATATCTTGATTCAGTGACCGGTGAAAAAAGTTCTGAAATAGAAATTACACCTCTGGTAAAAAGTCTGAGTGGTGTCATAGAACTTCCGGAAAATTATGATTACCGGAAGGATTATACTGATTACCTGGATCAAAAATATTCATGAAACAGATTCTTCTGGATACGAATATAGTTCTGGATCTGCTCGCCCGGAGAATGCCATTTTATAATGAGGCCGCTGAGCTATTATCCTTAGCTGATAGGAAAACAATAAGTCTTTCTCTTTCTTCCCTGTCATTGGCTAATACTCACTATATACTCACAAAGTATACGACTGAACGGGAAGCAAGAACAATTATTAGAAACTTCAAGGTTCTGGTGCAGGTACTATCCTTCGATGATAAAATAACCGATCTTGCACTTAATTCTGATTTTAAGGATTTTGAGGATGCCATACAATATTTTACTGCAATCGAAAACGACCAGGAGTTGATTGTTACGAGGAACATGTCCGGATATCGTAAAAGTAAAATGCCGGTAATGACAGCCAGGGAATTCATCCAATCACAAACAAATCCCTGAACCAGGTATCACGATGTTGTTATAGTCCTTGACCGGATTATCTTGAGTCAGAACCCACTTTTTCTAATTATTATCTGAATGTCCTTTAATCTACTTCACTTATGTGAGTGGATTTAAGGACATTATTTTAACATTATTTGTTTTCCACATCAAAACCTTGCTTAAAACACCAAGCATGCAGTGAGGGCTTGTTGGGAGAATCTCACCAAATACCGTAAGTAGAAAACAGCAGGATTATATCAATTCATCTGGATTTTCTGATGATACTATTTTCAAGCAACTATTGGAATACCGGAAAAAGTAATGTTCTTTTGCTGCAACACCATTTCATTATCCAAACGTTTTTACACATTACCAGGGTTGCAAACTTACCCAGATGTCAAATGATAGGTCAGTCTTGTATTTGACATCTTCGATGAATAAAGATTAATATAGGAGAAAACAAATCAATGTCTTACCATTTCAAATTTATTATTGGTTTTATGTTTCTGCCCTGGGTGCTTTCAGCCCAGTACGTACCTACTGACTCCCCTGAGGATATTCTGAAACAGCGACAGGAGGTTTTTGGTTTAATTGAGGCTCTTGAAGATCCCCTTGAAGACAGCCTGTGGTACCAGGGAAGAATCTATGATTACCAATTGAGATCCAGAAATGGGACACCCTACTTCGAAAATAGTACTTCCCTGGCAGGTAGTTTATCCTATAACGGGGAACTATTTGAAGATCTTCTACTGGGCTACAACCTTGAAACGGATGAGTTGATTTTATGGAAAATAAGTAACAGTTTCAATACGATACAAGTAGTGCTGGACAAATATTATTTGGAAAGATTTTCCCTGAATTCTCAAGGCAACTATTATCATTTTCAATCACATACTGAAATAAAGCCCATACATAATCGATTAAAGGAGGGCTTCTATGAAGTGGTATATGATGACATATTGAAAATGTATGTCAAACACAAGAAGATATTATTCTTTAATGATTTCGATGCTGATCCTTTCTCCTACCAATATGAGAAACAGGTCTATCTTGTTTTAAATGGAGAGATCCATGTTGTTGATAACAGAAGGAATTATCTCAGGGCATTTAAGGAACATAAGAAATCTTTGCGCAAATATATGAGAAGGGCACATATCAATTTTGAAAAATCAGGAACGCAAAGCTTAATTGACCTGTGTGCGTACAGTAAATCATTGCTAGATCACCAAGAGCCGGGAATTGAAAGTAATTATTAACATATTAATGATCCTGGCAATATATTCAGCTGCCTACTGCCAGGGTAGTGACATGCCTAGATTGAGTTTACAGCGTGATAGTCTGGGACTTGAAGAGTTCATTCAATTATTGGAGGAAGATTATCAGCTCAGGTTCTACTACAATCCTGCCTGGATAACGGATTCCTTAAGCAGTAATGTCAATTATGACAATGTTGAACTGATTTCTGGAATCAAGGACTATGTTGGGCAGTTTGGATTCGGAATATATGAGGACCTTCCTGACGTTTACATAACCAGGGGTAGTATCCCGAAGAAGGAATTTGCCCGTAACTTTTACAGGTCGCTCTCCGAAGTGTCTTATGTAATAACGGAGGTCACAGATACTATATCTGAAGAAGTGGCCAGTGAGAAATTGAACGGATCAGAATTCGAAATGGTGCAATTTGGGAATCCTTCTCCCGATCTGTCAGGAAACAAATATTACATCAGAGGGATTGTTTTGGATAGCGAAACAGGACAAAGTATAATCGGAGCGACGGTACAGATTGCAGGAGCCTCTACGGGTACAGTGACGGATATAAATGGTAATTATAACCTTGTGATCCCATCCGGACAAAATGAAATTCTCTACCGGGCAGTGGGAAAGAAAACAGCCAGACGAATGGTAACAGCTTATAGGAACGGGACTTTAGACGTAAGCCTTGCTAACGATTATAAATTGATTGACCAGGTTACCGTATTCGGACAGTACAATGACAAATTAAGCAGAATGGATGGGGCGGAACAATTGGACGTTGTCGTTCTGAAAAAGTCCATTATGATTCTTGGTGAAACCGATATCCTGAAGGGCCTGATGACCATGCCTGGAGTACAGGCAGCCTCCGAAGTTGCTACAGGATATAATGTAAGGGGAGGAAGTACGGATCAGAACCTGGTACTACTGGATGATGCACCCTTAATGAATTTGTCACATTTTTTTGGCTTCTTCTCCAATATCAATGCCGATGTGGTTCAGGGTATAGAACTTTATAAAAGTGGAATGCCCTCATCCATGGGGGGACGAATCTCTTCTATACTGGATATTAAATCAAGGACTGGAGATTATGAAAAGTACAGTCTACAGGGCGGAATAAGTCCTATTTCAGCAAACATCACTTTTGATGGTCCTATTCTGAAGGACAGGATTTCTTTTATAGGGTCCGGACGGAGTACTTATTCAGACTGGATTTTACGCAGGGTGGGTGATGAAAGGGTTAAAAACAGTTCTGCATCATTCTACGATATTTTCGGCAAGATCGGAGTAAAGCTTGAAAATAACCATAACCTGTCTCTAAGTTTTTACAAGAGTCAGGATTACTTCAAATTTGATCAGATCCAAACCCAGGAATATTCCAACCTGGCATTTTCCTCCGTTTACAGTACGCAACTTTCAGAGAAAACATCCTATGATGCCAGTTTAAGTTTCAGCTCATACAATTCCAGCCTGAGCGATGAATCTGTACCAACTATATCCATGATTTCCTCATACAAGTTTAACCAGTATTCCCTGAACAACAGGTTTAATTGGAAAAGTAATCGTTGGATCGACCTCCGATTCGGTGTTAGTGGGATACTTTATGATATTCAACCCGGAAGCCAAAATCCCCTGGGTCCTGAATCCATAGTTGAACCTCTCGATCTGGACAATGAAAGAGCCATAGAAGGATCCCTATATATTCAGAATGATCAGACCGTTAATCGCTGGCTTAAATTATCGTATGGTTTGCGATATACTGCATACGCATACATGGGACCCGCTGTGGTTTTCGATTACAACGAGGGTGTAACCCGGTCACTGAGTTCCTTAAAGGATACGAGTATGTATTCCAAAGGCGAACTTATCAAATCCTATTCAGGACCTGAATTCAGGTTCATGGGAAAAATCATTTTGGATTCAAAATCCTCATTCAAATTTAGTTACAATCGGACACGCCAATATATTGGCCTGGTTTCAAATACCGTCCTGCCCGCTCCTACAGACTTCTGGAAACTAAGTAACACACATATACAACCCAAGATCGGAGATATTGTCAGCCTTGGTTACTTTCGTAATGTTGTTTTGAATCCCTCCAGCTCTTTATTATTCTCCCTGGAAGCATATTACAGATATACCAAGAATATACTGGATTATAAGACCGGAGCTGAATTATTTGCCAATGAACATATTGAGACGGAAATTATACAGGGAATTAACCGTTCCTACGGAATTGAATTCCAGATAAGCAGGGATAAAGGTGATCTGACCGGATGGCTTAACTACACTTATGCCCGGTCACTGAACCGCTTTTGGAGTGAGCTTCCTGAGGAAAAAATTAACAATGGTGAATATTTCCCTGCTAATTACGATAAACCCCATCAGATGAACCTGGTCGCCAATTATGATCTTTTTCGTCGTCTGAGGATATCAACGAACATACATTACAGTACCGGACGACCGGTCACATTACCCGAAACTGCTTTTAACTACCGTGGCTCAAAAAGGATTCAGTTCTCTGACAGGAATCAATTCAGGCTCGCTGATTATTTTCGCACAGACCTGACAGCAACAATTGAAGGAAATTACAAGGTGAATAAAATTATTCATGGTTCACTAAGTTTTTCTGTGGTAAACATTACCGGAAGGAATAATCCTTATTCCATATTTTTCGATTATAATGAAAGAGGGCAACTTAAGGCATATACGTTGGCTATTTATGGGGTTCCCATATTTACCATAACCTATAAATTTAAGATTTGAAGATGCGTAAGCTATTAGTCATATTAATTCTGTTTCCATCCTGTATAAGTCCATATGATTTCAGACCGGACGATTCTCCAGGTTACCTTGTGGTGGAAGGGTATGTAAGCAATAAGGCCGGGGACAGCGAAATCAGACTGAGCAGGAGTGGGCTTTTCCAGGTAAATGTTTATGATCAGGTTTCTGATGCCGTGGTTGTGGTCATAGAAAATGAGACCATTGAGCATCCCTGGGTTTATCATGGGGATGGATTGTATAAACCGGAACAGGAAGATTTTTTTGCTAAGAAGGAGAGTACCTACTATTTGAGAATTATCCAGGCCGGGCAGGTATATGAATCTGAGCCGGTGCACCTGCCAAACTCCCTGGATATTGAAAATTTATCTTTTGAGTCCGTCGCTTTTAACCAGGATGGAGATCCGGTTGAAAATCCCAGATTGAATTTGCACATTACGACAAGCAATGATGAGGATGCCTCAAGGTATTATATGTATACCTTCGAGGAAACCTGGCTGAACTGGGCACGGTATTCCCTTGATAAAATTGTCGAACCGATTTTCATATATCATGGTTATGAGATTAAGAATATAGAATTTGAGACTACATATTATGATAATATCACCTATTGCTGGCCCAGTAACAAAGTAGTCGGAATAAATATTCAAACCTCGGAAGGATTATCAAGCAATCAATTTCTTAATTTGCCGATATTCAGTTTCAGCCTTGAATCTCCAAAATTATTATACACCTATAGTGTTCTTGTGAACCAATACGCCATCAGCCGGGAAGTCCACCATTTTTTCAATATGTTAAAAGAGTTTTCTGAAAATGCCGGATACCTGTATGATATTCAGCCTGGGTTCATCGAAGGCAACATTTACAATACGAATAATCCTGAAGAATTTGTAATAGGTGTCTTCTATGCGGCTAACCATAGTTCCTCCAGGAAGTACAAATTTTTCTCAGACCTTTCCAGGGAAGAAAAGTATATCGTCCTTCGGCACAAGCCAAAATGCAAGTTTATTCAGTATACATACCCCAACATCACTGCAGATAGTTTATTACCGGATGAAGACCTCAACAATGCTCTGCTATATCTGAGAGATTCGTTGATAATTGACCAGGGACTATATATCCTGGATAATTATTTTTTAGAAGGATTAGGCCCGGTGGTGGACCTTACAAATGGACAATGCATAAGTTGCCTGGGTTCCGGAACCAATGAAAAACCAAGCTGGTGGGACGTGCCCCTCCCCATTGAATGAAGAACACTTTCATTAAATACTGCCTTTTAATGGTTATTGTCCGGCTGGTCCCGGTGATGATTGCCATGGGGAACCCTTCCGGTGATCCTCAGGGTAAACCCTCAGAGCATTTACGCCGGTATATGTTGAACCATCCTAATGAAACTTTTGTGGTTCAAACGGACAGGGACCTCTATTTCTCGGGGACTGAACTCTGGTTTTCTGTTTGGAGCCTGGATGACCAGGTTCTTTGCCCATTTTCCTACAGTGGCATAATATATGTTGAACTCATGGACAAAAACGGGAAATCTATAGTTCAACAAACTCTGAAACTAATTGATAGCAAAGCCTCAGGCAGGATCATCCTGCCTGACAAGATAGGTTCAGGGACCTTTTACCTCAGGGTATATTCAAACTTGCAGAGAAACTATGGTGAACATTTATTCGGAATTAAAATAATTCAGGTGATAAATCCCTCCATGCCACCTGAATTGACTTTGACGGACAATCAAAGTAAACCTGCTGTATCTGTATTCCCTGAAGGACAAAGACTATTACGAGGAACCGCAAATAAACTTGTTGTAAAAGCCACCTACCCCAATGGAC
>DRHS01000039.1 GCA_011053095.1 Bacteroides sp. | reverse complement strand
CCCTTATGTCATTACACTCTACGCATGGTTACCAATCATGCTGAGGGTACCTTTGAAAGCCTCCGTTACTCTTTTGGAGGCGACCACCCCAGTCAAACTACCCACCAAACACTGTCTCCCGTAAGGGATTAGAACCCAGATAAATAAAGGGTGGTATTTCAAGGTTGACTCCACGACCCCTAGCGAGGCCGCTTCAAAGTCTCCCACCTATCCTACGCATTATTTACCCAGAATCAATGTTAAGCTATAGTAAAGGTTCACGGGGATAACAGGCTGATCGCTCCCAAGAGCTCATATCGACGGAGCGGTTTGGCACCTCGATGTCGGCTCGTCACATCCTGGGGCTGGAGAAGGTCCCAAGGGTTGGGCTGTTCGCCCATTAAAGTGGCACGCGAGCTGGGTTCAGAACGTCGTGAGACAGTTCGGTCCCTATCTGTTGTGGGCGTTGGAGATTTGAGAAGACCTGACACTAGTACGAGAGGACCGTGTTGGACAGACCTCTAGTGTACCTGTTGTGGCGCCAGCTGCATCGCAGGGTAGCTACGTCTGGAAGGGATAAGCACTGAAAGCATCTAAGTGCGAAGCCTGCTTCGAGATGAGATCTCCTTTAAGGGTCGTTATAGACGATGACGTTGATAGGTCGCAGGTGTAAAGACAGTAATGTCATAGCCGAGCGATACTAATTACCCGTATACTTTCGCTGGATTTTACAGACGATAACATTTTAAAACTCCAAATCTCTTTCCTTTACGTTAAAATATTGAAAGTCTTTAGGTGACTATTGCGATGGGGAACCACCTCTTACCATTCCGAACAGAGAAGTTAAGCCCATCAGCGCCGATGGTACTGCGTTAGCGGAAGAGTAGGTCGTTGCCGACTTTTAAAACCCGGATTCTTTATGAGTTCGGGTTTTTTTTTACTCCAGAATGAAAAGGCCCCTGAACAGTTACCCCTTAATAGCTAATTCATTCTCTCAAATACTGCCTCCATATAACGAATGGCAATAGAAAGTGTGAATGGACTGTCAGACTCAAGAATCATGGATTCGGGATGCCACTGGATTCCCATCAGAAAAGGATGCTCCGTTCGGTCTACCAGTTCAATAGCCTCGATGATCCCATCGGGAGCAAAAGCAGAGGCACGGAATCCTGGAGCTATCATCTCAATAGCCTGGTGATGGCGGCTGTTTATTAGTCCACTGTCCTGGCCAATAATCTCGGATAAAAAGGTTCCTTCCACCAATGCGACCATGTGCTTTCCTTCCTGCCTGTGGGTTATTATTGTATCGTGATCGGTTGGGATATCGATTATCAGAGTTCCCTTATTAGCTACGTTAATAATCTGATTTCCACGGCAGATTCCCAAGAGTGGAATATTATTTTCAATGGCATACCGGATCATTTTCAGTTCAAGCGTATCCCTGCGATGATCAATTGACCCGCAACGCTCCAACTCGGATACCTTACCATAAATATCTGGATTAACATCTGGTCCCCCGCTAATAATGAACCCATCTGCTTCGGATAACCAGAAGGCTATTGAATCATCCGCAACATTGTACATATTTATTCTCAGGATGGTGTTGTCAACACGTGACAACCAGTTGAGCATAATATTTCCATACTCTTTGGAAACAAGGATTACCGGTTGTTTATCCGGAACCTGACATGATCCTGATATGAACAGGATAAGCAGGAGCGTTATTATGTTATTTTTTCTGAACATTGTGTAAAAATAGGAAAATTTGCCGGCCTTGTGACCGTTATAAATATGCTAACTTTGCGCGCATGAAGAATCTGGTATTCCTCCTGATATTATTACTAATCCCGGTAATGGAATATGCCCAGGATTTTCAGGAACTGGAGCCTCCACCTGTAATTATAGACACTGTACCGAAATTTGTAAAAACCTGGATCATGACCGAGGATTATACAGTCATGGAGGATATCCGGATGGACACTGCACAGACTGGATTCCAGAATTCATATCCAATTTATAAGCATAGTATCTCGCAATCTTACCTTGGTAACCTCGGACTGCAGACACAGGATAATCTGTATTTCAACAATGGCATACAGCCTGATTTTTTTTTTCTCAATCCTTTTTCCCCCTACATGCATACTCCGGAGAATAATGTCTTTTTTAATATTACAAGACCTTTCACACTACTGGAATATTTTGCTTCTACTGGTGACCGCCAGAAACGTGAGGAGATGTTTCGGGCTTTGCATTCCCAGAATATAACTCCCTTCTTCAATATGGGTTTCGACGTACGGCTTATGGGTTCAGAGGGTACTTATCTCTGGCAGAAATCAAAGTTTAACAGTGTCAGCCTTTTCGGATCTTATACAGGAAATGATTATTCCATATACTCCAGTTTTCATATTAACACTCAGACAGCCCAGGAGAATGGAGGGTTATTGAACGACAGTGTCTTTTTGAATACGAGTAAGGACGAAAGAGCCTATGAGATAAACCTGGAGGAGGCAGAGTCAAAAATGAGGAGTATGAATTATCATTTCAGTCAGAGGTATAAGTTCGGAAAGGTGGAACAGATTCCGGATACTACAAGTGAGACAGGATTCAGGAGATTGAGAGAAAGAACCACTAAAACAGGATCCCTGATTCATAACTTTGAATATCAGCGTAGTTTCCGTCAATATTTTGATAAAATTACGGATCAGAACCGGGATTTTTACCCGAATTACTATATCGATCCTGCCAATACAGAAGATTCAACCTACTATCGGTCTTTATCAAATACTTTTCAGATAATGCTTGATGAAAACCCAAACAGGGCAAAGGACTTTGGGGCAAGGGCATTTATTAAACATGACTGGGTTAAGTATGCCTTTAATACTGTAAATGATACAGCAATAAATGCAAGAACCGTGAACTATGCCAGAAGAACCTTCTATCCTGAGCCTGGCGGTTTACGTGAGGTCAGTAATGATACACTGAGGAATACCAAGGATACAATCATTACCAGCCATCGGGACTATATCTATAACAATGTGCATATAGGGGCCAGCTTTCTTCATACCGTTGGTGAAGGGTGGGACTGGATGGCCCGCGGGCGTTGGTACCTGTTTGGATATAAAGCAGGAGATCTGATCCTTGATGGCTATATTACCAAAATGATTCAGGGGGGGAAGGGGGCATCAATTATCAGCATCTCTGGTAAGTTTGCTATTGAGGAACAGGATCATTTTCTGAACTATTATGAGTCAAATAATTACCGGTGGAATAATGATTTCAGGAAGACCAAGGACATAAGGGGATCCATGATATTGAGCAATGAGACGATTAAAGCCCGGGTAAAATTTGATCTTTCATTGGTCAGTGACCTGGTCTATTTTAACGATTCTGCAATGCCTGTGCAGCACCAGCCGGTGGTATCTGTTATAAGCGGAGAACTAAGAAAAGATTTCAAAGCAGGCATTTTCCATTCAAACCATCAGATAAATTATCAGGTCAGCAGCGATAATAATGTGATAAGAATTCCTGATCTTTCATATTATACTTCAAACTTCCTGGGATTTGTCGTTGTTAAAAATGCACTTACGGCTGAA
This sequence comes from Bacteroides sp., assembly GCA_011053095.1. Classification (GTDB taxonomy): domain Bacteria; phylum Bacteroidota; class Bacteroidia; order Bacteroidales; family SM23-62; genus SM23-62. The sequence continues at coordinate 11,382 of DRHS01000039.1, read as the reverse complement.
ATCGGCTTTGATCTGTATTACTATACAAAATACAGGGCACTGGCTTTCTCTCCTTCCAGTGGATTGTTCTATAATCAGGATGTTCAAGAGATTGGTAATTATCCTTATTTGAATCTGTTCCTAAACGCAAAACTGAAAAGGACGCGTTTTTATATAAAATGGGACAATCCCTACGCTGGAATGATAAAGAAAAACTATTTTCATGTTCTTGCTTACCCCACCCGGGGAAAGGTTGTCAGGTTCGGCCTTTCATGGTCATTCTATGATTAATACCCTGTATTGTTCATTACTTGTCAAACATTGATTTTGCAGGCAGTAATGCATTGACTAAATTGTTGCCAACCATTTCAGATTTCTGATGAGTCGGGTACTGTTCTTACTTCTGGTAATGACGGGGTTGATGGTAACATTGACCTCATGTAAAAGCGATCCGGAGAGGACATTTTCCAAGCGTGATCTTAATGATCTTCCTCAGATCCTTGAACAGGGGAGGCTTATTGCCATAACCGATTACAATTCAACAAATTATTTTATCTACAGGGGACAGCCAATGGGATATCAGTATGAGTTGCTGCAGGACCTTGCCGACCATCTGAATATTAAGCTTGAGGTTGTGGTGAGCAATGACCTTGAAGAGACCTTCAATTGTTTAAGAATGGGGGATTGTGACCTGATCGCACTAAACCTTACCATAACAAGAGAGCGCAAAAAGAAATTCGATTTCACGGTGCCCCACAGCCAGACCAGGCAGGTGCTGGTGCAAAGAAAACCGGAAGGATGGGAAAAGATGACTGAAAGCCAGATAGATAGGAGTCTTATACGGAACCAGCTTGACCTGGAGAATAAAAAAGTATATGTGCAGCAAAATTCAGCATATTATAATCGAATGCTTAATCTGGAAGAAGAAATTGGTGATACAATTGATATCATTGACGTTCCTGAGGATGCTGAAACTTTAATTATGATGGTTGCTGACAGTCAGATTGATTATACTGTGGCTGATGAGAATATAGCCCTGGTAAATCAGACCTATTATCCAAACCTGGATGTGAAAACGGCTGTAAGTTTTCCGCAGAATCTTGCATGGGCAGTTAATACAGGAGCGGATGAACTCCGGAAAGAAATCAATGGCTGGCTTGAGGTATATAGGAAATCAACCCGCTATGCTGTCATATATAATAAGTATTTCAAGAACAATAGGTCTGCCAGTATTATGAAAAGTGATCTGTTCACCTTAAGCTCAGGAACGATCTCTAATTATGATGTATATATTAAACAATACAGCAGGGAAATAGGATGGGACTGGCGTTTGCTTGCCTCACTGATATACCAGGAATCCCGTTTCAATCCGGCTGCCAGTTCATGGGCAGGTGCCAGGGGACTAATGCAATTAATGCCTTCCACTGCACGCAGGTTTGGAGTTTCCTCAAAATCCCCTGCCAGTGAACAGATACGTGCCGGAACCGAATTTATCAAATGGCTGGATAATCGATTCGCTGAGGAAATACCGGATCCCGAAGAGAGAATAAAGTTTGTCCTGGCCGCCTATAATGTGGGACCCGGGCATATATTCGATGCCATTACCCTGACTGAAAAGAATGGCATGGATCCCACCCTCTGGCATGACAATGTTGAAGTATATCTTTTAAAAAAATCAGACCCTAAGTATTACCGGGATGAGGATGTGAAGTATGGATATGCGAGGGGAAGAGAAACCTATAATTTTGTCTACCAGGTGATGGAAAGATACGAACATTACAAAAATCTTATAGAAGATCAACCCCTTCAAGATTCCTGATCACATCGATGAACTCTGAAAGGATCATCGCTGTTGCCCCCCAGACCTTCTCCTCAGCGATCTTGAAAAACGGGACTTTCACAACCTTGCATAAAACTGTACGTATTTCTTGATTTACAGATTCATGAGATAACAGCTCCGCTAAGGGAACCTCAATAAGGTATGAGACCTCCTCAAATGAGGGATTGAATACCGGTGTTTCTGGATATACACCTACCCAGGGACTTACCTCTATTCCGCTGACCGGTATCTCAAGCTTGCTCAGATGTCCGAGTAAAAGAATTTTTCCGTCATCAATCCCGAGTTCCTCTCTCGATTCACGCAATGCAGTTTCACTCAGGTCGGGATCATATGGTTCATGAATTCCTCCGGGCAGGCTTACCTGGTTGCTGTGCACACCGGGGTATTCCGGTCTCTTCATAAGAACAAGGTGCCATTTGCCTTCCTTCAGATAAAGGAGTATCAGGACTGCAGCATTCCTGTAATGATCGTTATTGGCGTCGAGGCGTATTCCCGGAGCCATTTTAGACTGCGATCCTGGTCCCGGAAGTGGTTCCTTCAGGGATAGGCTTAATTGTTCAATGAATGTATCCATCCTTTCCATATCCAACGCGAAAATACATATTTCCAAATGATCTTGATACAGAAGTTGATAAACTGCTTGTAATTTTGTAATTTAATCCACCTCATCCCTAAACTTATATTTTATGAAAAGAATTGTTCTTTCCCTGCTTATCCTTGTTTTTACTGTGGGACTTTTCGCACAGGATACCGATTCTCTACTTCTGGAGAAGGTGAACATGCTGAAAAGTGAACTCACTATTATTAAAAAGAAGAATAAAAGCCTGCAGGCACAAATTTATAAACTGCAGAAAACTCATGCTAACGATCTGGAGGAGACAGAAAAGAAGTTTGTCACTGCGGAAAACACTCTTCAAAAGTACGAACAAATGCTAGCCGAACTGGATCAGGCAATCAAAGATTCTGAAGAAAACACCCTGGAGAGCATTACTGTACTGGGAGCGTGGACGAAAAAGATGCATATGATCCTTGCCATTGCTGTAGCCCTTCTTTTCATTGTCCTGCTCATTCTTGTTTTAACCAATCGCAGAGGTATTAAAAGAGATATTGTTAAGCTTGAAGAAAAAGTGAACAATACAAAAGAGGCGGTTGACATTGAGATAAAGGATATGCTTAAGCGGTATGAAGAAGATATCGCCGCACTGAAAGTGGTCATTGAAAAAGGAAAGAAGTAGATCGGTTTCATACCAGCTTGATTTCCTGGCAATACCTGTCTATTCAAATCGGATTGCTTGGGCGGGACTTATCCTTGATATAACCATCGATGGAACAATCAGCATTAGGATAATTATAAGGGCTGTTCCGAGGTTCAATGCGAGAATGTGTAAAACATTCAGGTTTATTGGGACGGTTGCCAGGTAGTATGATGACTGGTCCAGTTGAAAAATGCCAAAATATTGTTGTACCAGGCATATCAGGATCCCTATCAGGTTTCCCCAGATTAATCCTTTCAGGATCATGAACCCGGACTGGTAAAGGAAGATTTTCCGGATGCTTGCATTGGGACTCCCGAGCGCCTTGAGTATGCCAATCATATTAGTCCGGTCGAGTATCAGTATAAGCAATCCTGAAACCATATTGAATCCGGCAACTACCAGCATCAGGATCAGTATGATCAAAACATTCATATCCTGAAGATTCAACCAGTCGAATATCTGAGGATATTTGTCATGAATATTGATCACCTTCAACCTTGAACCATCTTCTTCAAATCCGAAACCCACGGTGTTCATCACCATGTAGGTCTGTTCCTCAAGTTCGGAGAAATCGGTAATATTTATCTCAAATCCGCTTATTTGCTCTGGGTCCCAGTCATTCAACCTCTGGATATGGCGTATATCCCCGAATACATAGATCTTGTCAAATTCTTCAAGGCTGGTCTCAAAAATCCCTGATACTGTAAACCGTCTCATTCGGGCCGGTTCCTGGATGAAATACATCAGGAAATCATCGTTTAATTCAAGTTTCAGAAGAGATGCTATATATCTAGAAATCAACACGCTATTAGTCTGAGCTGAGTCTGTAATAACAGGTATTGAACCCTCCTGCATATAATCCCGCAAGAAATTCCAACTGTAGTCAGGTCCTACTCCCTTCAGCACTACTCCCTGGATATCTGATTTTGTCTTTATTATACCCGCTTTGGTGGCAAATACCTGTATGTTTTCAATTCCGGGATCTGATTTCAGATCCCGAATAAAATCCTGCCGGCTATTAATGGGCTGGGTTTCAAAAGAAATGTTCGAATCAAAATTAAGGATCTGAATATGGGAAGCGAAACCGACAACTTTCCTGCTGATTTCATTCTTAAAACCGGTTACGACGGCAACTGCAACAATCATAACTGCAAGTCCCAGGGAAATACCGAAGATAACAATATCCAGAATGGAACGGGAAATACTTTTACCCTTATCCCCGCTAAAAATCAGTTTCCTGGCAATAAAGATCTCGCTATTCATTTATTCCTTTCCCTAAAAATGGTTTACTTTGGGCCATTGTATTCCCGGGAACAAATTTAGTCTTTTTGCAGGGGAAACAAGCATTACCCGTTTTAGGATGCAATCAAAGCTAACAAGTACATCAGCCCTTGCCATTACAGCCTGTTTGTTGTGGTCGACCGCATTTGTCGGAGTTAAACTGGGACTGCAATACACGACTCCCCTTCAGTTTGGAGGCATTCGTTTTTTCCTCGCCGGACTTTATATTCTTCCTTTCTGTGGAAATATTAAAAATTCATTCAGGCTGATCAGAAAAAACTGGAAACAGGTTATAAGGCTGGGATTCTTCCAGACATTTTTGCTTTATGCTTTATTCTATACAGGGATCAGCATGGTTCCTGCCTCACTAACTGCCATTATCATTGGTGCCAGTCCCTTGTTCTCAGCCATCATTGCCCATATTCTTCTTCAGGATGATCGGCTTAATTTCAGGACGATGGGGTCCATCACTCTTGGAATTACAGGGGTTATTATTATAGCCGCATCCAGAGATAATTTCAGCTGGCAGGAGGGTAAAGAATTCTGGGGGATATTGATATTGGTTGTAGCCAACCTGGCCGGAAGCATTGGGAATGTGATTGTTGTTAAATACAGGAATGGCCTGCCCCCGATACTTCTGAATTCATCCCAGCTTATGTTTGGAGGAATCAGCCTTTTTATCCTGTCCATTCCTTTCGAAGGACTTAGATTCAGTACAAATGAAATCCCATACTATATTTCACTGGGCTGGCTGAGCATGATGTCTGCCGTGGCATTCAGCATATGGTTCGTTCTACTGATGCGTCCGGGCATAAAAGTATCTGTGCTTAACGTCTGGAAATTCCTCATACCTGTTTTCGGAGCTGCACTTAGCTGGATAATTCTTCCTGATGATAAACCTGAATTCATTGCAATAGCCGGAATGGTATTCATTGCACTTTCACTAATCGTTCTGAATGCACACCGTTTTAGGAAGAATCATGATATTGCAGAAAAAATTCCTCCTTATCATAACAATTGAAATCCTGTTATTATTTATGAACCCTCGTCTTTTGATATACATTGTTTTAACACTGCTACTGTTCCAGGATTGTTCCGGTCAGAATGTGGTAAGCTCTGGAGCAGAAAGGACGGAATTATATCTTTCTCTCCTTGAGGGGAAAAGGGTGGGAATTGTTGCCAATCAGACCTCTATGATAGGTAAGATTCATCTGGTCGACAGCCTGAATGCACTGGGAAGCAAAGTAACCCGGATATGGAAAGTGTTCAGTCCCGAGCACGGCTTCCGAGGTAAAGCTGAATACGGAGAGATGGTCGAGGATGGAATTGATACTGAAACAGGATTGCCGGTGGTTTCTCTGTATGGCAGGAACAGGAAACCTTCGGATTCTGATCTGGAAAACCTTGACATTGTACTTTTCGATATACAGGATGTAGGGGTGAGGTTCTATACCTATATCTCAACGCTCTTTTATGTTATGCAAGCCTGCGCAGAAAATGGACTGGAGCTCATCCTGCTCGACCGGCCCAATCCGAATGGATTTTATGTCGATGGTCCCATGTTGGAACCTGAATTCAGCTCCTTTGTTGGTATGCACAATGTTCCCGTAGTATACGGCATGACAATCGGAGAGTATTGTAAAATGATCAATGGGGAAGGATGGCTGGGAGATGGATTGAGCTGTGAGCTTACTATTATTCCCTGTGGAAATTATAATCATCGGAGCAGGTATAGCCTGCCGGTGCCTCCGTCTCCGAATCTTCCAACCATGAATTCCATCTATCTCTATCCTTCTACCGGATTTTTTGAGGGAACTGTGATCAGTGAAGGAAGAGGTACAGATTCCCCTTTTGAAGTATTCGGCCATCCGGATCTCAGGGCATGCGATTTTACTTTCACACCTGAGAGCCGACCTGGCGCTTCTGCCAATCCCAAACTCAAAGGAGAACTATGCCTGGGAAAGGACCTCAGGTACCTCCGCGACTCCAGTGAACAATTTGCCGGACTTAATCTTTCATGGCTGATTTTTGCCTACCAGAATTTTCCGGATAAAGAAAACTTCTTCATACCATACTTTGAAAACCTGGCCGGAACAGCAAAATTAAGACAACAAATAGTAGATGGACTTTCAGAGGATGAAATAAGTGCCTCCTGGCAGGAAGACCTGGAGGCCTTCAAAAAGATCCGGCAGAAATACCTGATTTACCCCGACTAAAGAAACAAGACAAACATATTTTGAATTATTATGAAATCCGAGAATTTATTTAACGTAGAAGGGAAGGTTGCCCTGATTACCGGTTCAACAGGCGGACTTGGAAGTTTGTTTGCTGAGGGACTGGCAAAAAATGGATGCATCGTCATATTAAACAGCAGAAGCCAGGACAAGGTTGATTTGCAGGTAAAATTTTTTAAAGACTCAGGGTACCAGGTACATGGTTACGCTTTTGACGTAACCAACACAGAGCAGATAAACAAAGCAGTTCAGCAAATATCAGAACAGGTTGGAAACATTGATATATTGGTTAATAACGCAGGGATAAACATTAGGGCACCCCTTGAAGATTTTAAAGATGAGGATTGGGATAATGTCATTGGAATAAATCTAACAGGCACATTCAAGGTATCTAAAGCTGTTGCCAGGGGCATGATAGATAGAAATTCAGGTAAGATCATCAATATTGGTTCAATGCAAAGTGAACTGGGAAGGCCGACCATAGCTCCCTACGCAGCATCTAAAGGTGGAATCAAAATGCTGACCAGGGGAATGGCCACTGACTGGGCAAAATATAATATTCAGGTAAACGGGATTGGCCCAGGATATTTTAAAACTGAAATGACCAGGGCATTATATGAGAATCCTGAATTTGATTCCTGGTTATGTAACCGGACTCCAAGTAACCGATGGGGTGATGCTGAAGAACTGCTTGGTGCATTACTTTTTCTCTCTTCCTCAGCCAGTAGTTATGTAAACGGTATGATGTTGTATGTCGATGGCGGATTACTCGCATGCGTTTAATAGGAAACAAAAAAATCGTAAAATGAAACAAATTGATCACCCTTCTCAGTGGAAATATTCCAGCCCGGAAGAGGAAGGTTTTCACGAAATTATTACACCCGAAAACTCAGCCTGTAAAATTACCTGGATTTATCGCCTGAACTTATCTGAGAACGTTGAGTATCTGTTACGGAATGATGAACTTGAATTGAACGGAGTTGTAATCAATGGGGCAGTTAAAACAGGGTATGGTTCGGAAATATTTGATTTGGTCAGTTTTGACTCCTTTTATTTACCGGCGAAGGAAAATTTAATAATCACCGCAAAGGAGGCATCTTCAATATTTATCGCGGGTAGTATTTATGAAAATAAAGGCAGGTTTTTTACCAGGAAATATGACCTGTCCCTTCCTCTGGGTGATATTCATCAGATTCATGGAAAACCGCCCTACCAGCGTGAAGTAATTATGACCCTGGCCCAGGAGGATGAAGGTTCCCGGTTGATCTGTGGAATTACCAGAGGAGAACCGGGACTATGGACCAGCTGGCCTCCTCACCAGCATACCAATGATCTGGAGGAGGTTTACTATTATTTTGATATTCCAGCCTCAGTCAGCATTTCACTTTGCCAGCCGCAAAATGGGAGAGTTTGAATATGTCCATCCGGTATCGACGGGAGATTGTGTAATAGTACCGGAAGGTTATCATCCTACCTGTGGATTGCCGGGGGTAAAAAGCTGCTATTTCTGGGTAATGGCTGCCCATAAACCGGAAAGCCGGAGATATGACCTGGCAGTCAATGATCCCAACTTCGGATAATTATTCAACGGGATAAATCTCTCCAATATTTATTACCATTCACTGATCAGTCCAGGAACTTCTCAGGAATCCAGGTTGAAAGTTCAGGGATTGCAATGATCAGGATCAGGATTGCAAGCAGCGCAAGAATAAAAGGAAGGCTGTATTTTACGGTCTGCTGATAATCTGTTTTGGCAATGCTTGTTGCCACAAACAATCCAACCGCAACCGGTGGCGTTGTTGCGCCGATCTGAGTAGCCATAATAACTGCCAGTCCAAGGTAAAAGGGATTATATCCATACAAGTTGCCTATGTAAGTAATAACCGGAATCATAATAATCAATATGGCCAGGGATTCCACAAACATGGTTAAAACCAGCATTATAATTAAGAGGATAATAAGGGTTAAGACAGCGTTATCGGTAATTGACAATATGGTATTCAGGACAAGATCATTAAAATCGAGATATGTCAGAAGCCATCCAAAAGCTCCGGCAATAGCAATTATGCTGACTACAATGGTAGTTGTGATTGCAGCATTTAAAAGTATCCTGGTCAGGTCTTTTAGTTTAACAGTTTTGTAAATAAATACACTGACAATAAAACTGTAAACACAGGCAACAATTCCTGCTTCGGTTGCTGTAAAAATCCCACCAAGTATACCACCTAGAATTATTACAGGAGCTAATAATGCCACCCAGACCCGGGGTATCTCCCTGATAACCGATTTTATACTGAATTTATTAGATGTGTTTCTTAATTCAGGGAATTTATCTGAAAATGAGTGAAGGTATACCGTTGTCATTAATGCGATGACGATCAGAATACCTGGTAAAATCCCTGCCAGGAATAAACCCCCTATTGAAACACCAGCCATGGCTCCATATACGATCATTACCATACTTGGAGGTATAATCGATCCGATTATTCCCGAGGTTGCAAAAAGAGCGGCTGAAAATCCTGGTTTGTATCCTTTTTCTTTCATCGGTTCAATGAGGATAGAACCAATTGCAGAAGTTGATGCAGATGCGGAACCTGTAATATTGGCAAATATCATACAGGATATTATAGATGCATGACCAAGTCCCCCTCTCAAATGGCCAACTATTTTTTCGGCAAGTGCAACTAATCTTTTGCTTAATCCTCCACGGACCATTAGTTCACCGGTCAATATGAAATAGGGGAGGGCCAGGAGGCTGAAGGAATCGAGGGTCGTAAATATTTTTTGAGGAACAATGGTTAAAACAAGATCGGGGGTGAAAAAATATCCTGCTATGACAACAATCCCAATTACCAGATAAATAGGGAAACCCAAAAGAATCAGTAATAACAGCGCTATAAACAAACCTAAGATAAACATTGATGACCAGATTAAATCGGTTTAGATTTCTCAATTAATTTCTGAAGAGCCGTAATTATCAGATAGATATTTCCTATTAACAGTCCGGAATAAACCCATCCCATACTAATTCCAAGACCTGGACTCATTTGATTTTCAGCGACTAATATCAGCTTCATCGAATAAATGACCAGCAATACTCCGAATAAAAGCCATAATGTATTAACCAGCTGCATAAACAGGAATTGGTTTTTAATGGAGAGTTTTTTGAAAATAATATCCATACCCAGGTGTGCACTGTTTTTATAGGCTACCGGGATGGTTAAACAGATGATCCATATATGGGCAAATTTCTGAAACTCCTCGCTCCAGCTTAAAGAACTATTTAGCAGGTACCTGTTTGAAACCTGGAAAAAGCCAACGATTACCATCAGGGCAAATATTACCGCAATTGAATAGGCAATCGTTTTATGTACCGGATCAAGCCATTTATTGATTTTCACAGCTTCTTATTGCATTTAAAATTGCCAGACCATTACAATTCTCTGCCAAACGGTTTTGAAGTGCGATGCTTGATGAACGAAATGGTTCAATATCTATATTATGAATTTGCATTCCCTTTGATACCAGAAAATCGATGGCTTCCTGCTCCTTCACCGGGGCAAGGGAACGTTCAATTTGTGAAGCCATCTGAGCGGCTTTCTGAACTGCTTCCTTTTGATGCTCAGTTAATTTATCCCATTGTTTTTGTGAATATGTAAATGCCACAGCACCAAATAAGTGACGTGTGTAAACCAGGTGTTTCGCCACTTCGTATAGTTTAGCAGATTGTATAGCCGCAGCATTGTGTTCAAAGCCATCCAGAATTCCGGTTTGCATTCCTGTGTAAACTTCGCCAAAGGACATGGGAGTCGCATTCATTCCCATTGAATTAATGGTTTCAATATAATTTTTTGCTTGAATGGTTCGTATTTTTAGTCCTTTTAAGTCCTCAGCATTCTCAATCACTTTAGAGGCGGTGACAATATTTCGGTATCCCCAGCTGTCAAGGAAGGATAATACTTTCAATCCCTCCCGGGAGGAGATCCGGACAAGCTCCTTGCCGGCTTCACCATCCAATGCATCATGAATATGCCCGTAATCCTTCCATAAATAAGGTAAGTCAAGTACCCCCATCTCCGGGATGAAATTATTCAAAATGGCTGTACCGCCTATGTAGCATGAGGCACCGGAGCCAATCTGCAGTGCTTCAATAATTTCCCTCTCCTGTCCAAGGGCATTTGCACCATATATTTTAACCTCTAATTCATCAGAGAATTCCTCAACAAACTGTTTGAATAACCAGGCAGTCATATGAAGCTCAGATGAAAAAGTTTCCGGATGACTATGCGAAAGGCGGATTATTGTTTTTGATTCCTGAGAACTGCTTCTCGATTTTGTATTGCAGTTCTGGAATACCAGAGCAAATACTAATAGAAAGGGTAATAGTAAATATTTCATGTTGAAATTTTTAATATTTCCAGATTTCTCCTGAATGAAAAAGTCCTTTTGTTCCCTGTAAAGATAAAAACCAATTGCTACGAAACATTGATTCGGGATATTTTCTGTGGCCAAGTAAAGAATCCGGTACCTACCCTGACTGATTTCCAGACCTTCATTCCAAATTACTTATAAATAGCTATTTTTCAGCGTTTTATATTTGATACGTATTAAAATATGTATATATTTAATAATGTCTAAATCAAAAATCTAAAATCATGATTGCGCCGTGCAAGACCGTGAGGTGGGGATTTATGGCGAACAAATATTAAATGTAATGAAACACCTCTTAGTTTCCCTGCAGGTAACCAATCCTGTCCGGAAAGGGCCAGCCACCCACCGGAATCGAGTCTTG
>DRHS01000038.1 GCA_011053095.1 Bacteroides sp. | reverse complement strand
AGATATAATTGGATGTACCGGCGGCACTGTGGATTGACCATGAGGGTGACAATACGGCCTGCTCATTATGCATCCATATATGACGTGTCTCATCCGTTTCGCCCATAAAATGACATACTGCCTGGTCTTCAGGTACCTCAAAATAAAAATAGGCTTCCATCCTTCTGTTATGAGTATGCACAGGCATTGTATTCCAGACTGATCCGGGCTTAAGTTCAGTCATCCCCATCTGCAGCTGGCATGTTTCTACAATGCTGTTAACCAGCATTTTATTAATGGTTCGTGCATTTGAAGATTCAAGAGATCCCATCTCAACAACCTCTGCATCCTCAAGGGTTACCAATTTGTTTGGAAACTTCTTATGTGCCGGGGCTGAATTAATGTAGAATTTTGCGGGACTGCTTTTATCTGCAGATGCAAAAATGACGGCTGTGGTTTCCTTACCCAGGTAAAGGGCTTCCTTGTAATTCATCTCATAATTTCCGTCAGCAGTTTTTACAACTCCCTTTCCACCTACATTTATGATACCCATTTCCCGCCTTGCAAGGAAATCATCAGCTTTCAGGCTTTCGAAACTTTCGAGTGACAATTCTTTGTCCACCGGAAAGGCTCCACCCACGATATATCGGTCATAAAGTGAGTAAGTCAGGGAGATTTCGTCTTTTAGAAAAATCTCCTCCACCAGGAATTCTTCACGGATCATTTCCGTGTCGTACGATTGAAAATCTGCGGGATGAACCGCAAAACGCTCATTAAATTTCATATTATCCAGTTTTTAATGTTGAATTTCTAATTATAAGTTCTGGTTTGATTACTATTTCCTTATTTGTTTTGTCAGGCATTGATTCTATACCCTCAAACAATAACCTGGCAGCTGTTTTTCCCATCTCAGTACTTTGCTGGTCAACCGTTGTCAGTTCGAGCAATTCGGTAAAGGGTTCATTGGCAAATCCTGCAACACCAACCATTCCGGGTACATCGATTCGGTGTTCTTTCAGACTGAGCAGGGCTCCGAGTGCTGAATAATCACTGGCTGCAAAAATGGCATCGAAGGGATAGGAGGTTTCGATCAACCTGTTGGTTTCTTCAAGTCCTTTTTCCTTGGTAAGAACATTGCCAAGGATCTGTCCCTTTTCAGGATTTATACCATGTTTCTCCAGTCCCGCAAGAAACCCGCGCAACCTTTCACGGTAAATATTAATATTTTCTGGTCCCGCGAAATGCACTATCCTTCCATACCCCTGTTCAATAAGGTGTTCAGTCAGCTGGCGGGCAGCATGAAAATTATCATTCAGCACCTTGTTCGCATCCAGCTTTTCAAATACACGATCAAACATGACAAAGGGAATATTTCGCTTCTGGATTTCCAGATGCGTATCTGCTTTCTCCGATTCCATTGAAACGGACATTAGTATTCCTGCAACATGATTGCTTATCAATGTCTTTATATTTTCATCCTCCCTGACCTTGTTTTCATGAGACTGGCAGATAATTACACTGTAGCCTTTTTCCCTTGCAATAATCTCCACACCATGGATTACATTAGAGAAAAACACCCTGTTGATCCTCGGGACGATAAGCCCAATTGTCCGGCTACCGCCCTGCCTCAATTGTCTCGCAAACAGATTCGGCTCATAACCCATGGCCCTTGCCTTTGCCAGTACCTGCTTACGCTTTTTCTCTGAAATGCCATCTGAATTACTGATTGCCCTGGAGACTGTTGAAGTTGTAGTCCCCAGCTCTCTTGCAATATCTTTAATCGTTACTTTCTTAACCATCATCTGTTGCAAACAAATATAAACAAAAACGCAATCGTTTGCGCATATTTAAGCAAATAAATTATTGGTGAATTTTGTATTACTCTGTTTTTCAGATAATTATGCTTATTATAAATTTGTATAAATGAACGCAAACGTTTGCTTGAATTTTGAATATTCTTTAAGTTGCATTTTTTTATCCTGGTGCAATAGAAAAATATTGAGTAGAAAAGAAAAAATCCTATCTTAGACATCAAACTGAACAACTGAAAGACTGAATAACTAAACTACAAAAAATGACGAAGACCAAATTCACTCAGGCAAATGAAAAAATTGGAAAGTACAGGTGGACCATCTGTACCCTGGTTTTCTTTGCGACGACAGTAAATTACCTGGACAGGCAGGTTATCGGGATACTTAAACCTATGCTTGACACAGACCTTGGGATCGGTGAGGCAGAATACGGATTTATTGTAACTGCTTTCCAATTTGCCTATGCCATTGGTATGCTGGTAGTGGGAAGGCTGATCGATAAGCTTGGAACCAAACTCGGTTATGCTTTTGCATTTATCGGATGGAGCCTGGCAGCAATGGCACATGCATTATCCAGAGGAGCTATTGGATTTGGAATTGCAAGGGCAGCCCTTGGTTTTACAGAAGCCGGTAACTTTCCCGCCGCAATCAAAACAACTGCAGAGTGGTTTCCCAAAAAAGAAAGGGCATTTGCGACTGGACTGTTTAATTCCGGAACAAATGTAGGAGCCATAGTTGCACCCCTTGTTGTTCCCTGGCTTGCAATCAATTGGGGATGGCAGATGGCCTTTGTTGCCACTGGTGCTGTGGGACTTATATGGCTTATTTTCTGGTTTATATTTTACGAGATCCCGGAAAAACAAAAAAGGCTTGGAGAAGCAGAATTGGCATATATTAAAAGCGACCAGGAAGATGAGGTAAAGGAATCTATTCCATGGCTGACGTTGCTGAAATATCGCCAGACATGGGCTTTCTTTGTAGGTAAATTCCTTACCGATCCCATCTGGTGGTTCTACCTTTTCTGGATACCGGCCTGGCTTGCGGATGTAAGGGGACTCAGCATCACGGAGTTCGGATTGCCACTTGTTGTTATCTATTCAGCGACTACCGTTGGAAGTATATTCGGCGGATGGTTGTCATCCCACCTTATTAAAAAGGGATGGGAAGTGCACAGGGCAAGGTCAGGATCAATGCTGCTTTTTGCCATTCTGGTAATCCCCATCGTATTTGCCCAGTCTGAAGGAATTAGTTTCTGGGGAGCCATTACATTAATTAGTATTGCTGCTGCCTCCCACCAGGCCTGGTCTGCAAATATATTCACAACCGTATCTGATATGTTTCCTAAAAGAGCTGTAGCATCCGTTACTGGTATCGGAGGTTTTGCCGGTTCCGTTGGTGGTATGCTGGTAGCATCTTTTACAGGCATCATGCTGCAATTTTGGGAAGGCAAAGGACATATCGAGATCGGATACCGTACCCTGTTTATCATTTCAGGTTCGGCCTATATTCTTGCCTGGGTTCTTATGAACCTGATAGCACCAAAAATGAAGAAGGTAGACCTTTAGGAAAACCTATTTTAATAGACTTATAGCCCTGCAGTAATATGGAATACTGCAGGGCTATTTTCATTATATTTGAACAAGTCCCAGATCTTCGTTGATCTTTGCCAGTTATCATGGATTGTTTATTTTTACTGAGCCTCAATAGCTAGTTAATAAATCAGATTGTTTTATGTTGCTCATTGGATATGATCTCGGAAGTTCATCGGTAAAAGCCAGTATCCTCAATGCAGAATCCGGCACCGTTCTGGCCTCAGCTTTTTATCCCAAAACTGAAATGGAGATCAATGCCCCTGAAGCAGGATGGGCTGAACAGGATCCAGATACCTGGTGGCAAAATCTAAAGCTGGCAACCTTTGATGTCCTTAAGCAATCAGACGCGGATACCAATCAGATCATAGCGATAGGTATCTCCTACCAGATGCACGGGCTTGTCATGGTTGATAAAGATTATAAGGTTCTGAGACCTTCCATTATATGGTGCGACAGCAGGGCAGTTGAGATAGGCGATAAGGCATTTACGGAAATTGGCAGCCAGCGATGCCTTTCCAGCCTGCTGAATTCACCGGGCAACTTCACAGCATCCAGGCTGAAATGGGTTATGGAGAACCAGCCTGAAATATATGAAAAGACACATAAGATAATGCTGCCCGGAGATTATATTGCTCTGAGAATGACCGATATTGTCACTACCACAGTGTCCGGACTTTCAGAGGGAATATTCTGGGATTTTGAAAAGAATGAGCTGGGTTCTTTCCTGCTCGATCATTACGGAATTGACAGGGACCTGATTCCTGATGTTATGCCTGCTTTCTCAGAACAGGGAAGGTTAAGCAGTAAGGCTGGTGAGGAACTCGGACTCAAGCCCGGCATCCCGGTAACTTACCGGGCAGGGGATCAATCGAACAATGCTTTCTCACTGAACGTACTGAATCCTGGTGAGATCGCAGCAACGGCAGGAACCTCAGGTGTAGTTTATGGTGTCAGCGATGAGATAAAATATGATCCTGCTTCCCGGGTCAATACTTTTGCCCATGTCAATCATTCAAAGGATGATCCCCGTCTTGGAGTTCTCCTTTGTATCAACGGTACCGGGATTCTCTACAGCTGGCTGAAGAGGAACATGGTTTTTTCAGACATTGACTACGATGAGATGAACCAGCTGGCAGCCGGAGTACCTATTGGTGCTAAAGGATTGACTGTTCTTCCTTTTGGGAATGGTGCCGAGCGGATGCTGAATAACCGGGACCTGGGCAGTTCGTTTGGCAACCTGAATTTTAACATCCATTCCAACGCATACATAATCAGAGCTGCTCAGGAAGGAGTAGTATTTGCATTTAATTACGGTATGGAGATCATGAAGACCACAGGTATTCAACCTTCTGTTATCAGGGCAGGACACACAAACATGTTCCTCAGTCCCATATTCCGTGAATCTCTGGCCGGGCTAACAGGAGCAGTAATAGAATTGTATGACACCGACGGATCCCAGGGAGCTGCCAAGGGCGCGGGACTTGGATGCGGTTATTATTCCGGGTTCGAAAATGCTTTTAGCAATCTTAAGAAACTCAAGGTCATCGAACCATCCGTTAATGAAAGCGACCAGTACATGGATGCCTATCAGGCCTGGCTTGCAGAGCTCGAAAAAGCACTGGCTTAATTCATCTATAACTATACATTCCTAAATACTAAAACAAACATCAATGGATTATCTGACAGGGGACAAAGAATTCTTTCCAGGTATAGGGAAAATCAAATTTGAAGGAACCCCCTCCAAAAATCCCATGGCCTACAAATATTATGACGAAAACCATGTCATCGCAGGCAAAACCATGAAGGATCATTTCCGTTTCGCAGTGGCCTACTGGCATACTCTTACAGGAACTGGTGGAGATCCTTTCGGTCCCGGCACCAAGGTATTCCCATGGTCACTTCAGCCGGATCCCATACTGAATGCAAAAGAGAAAATGGATGCCGCTTTTGAATTTATCACCAAGATGGGTATCCCCTTTTATTGTTTTCACGATTTTGATCTCATTGATGAGGGTCATACAATCACCGAATCTGAGAAGCGACTGCAGACAATCGTGGATTATGCAAAACAAAAACAGGCAGATTCGGGTGTAAAGCTATTATGGGGAACGGCCAACCTATTTTCACACAAAAGGTATATGAATGGTGCCTCGACAAATCCGGATTTCTCAGTTGTGGCATGGGCAGGCACACAGGTAAAAAACGCCATTGACGCGACTCTGGAACTTGGTGGAGAAAATTATGTATTCTGGGGCGGCCGCGAGGGCTATATGTCACTTCTGAATACAGATATGAAGCGAGAGGTTGAGCACATGGCCCGTTTCCTGGGTATGGCGCGGGACTATGCAAGGAAACAGGGGTTCAAGGGAACTTTCCTTATCGAACCCAAACCAATGGAGCCCAGCAAGCATCAGTATGACTTCGATGCAGCAACGGTTATAGGTTTTCTGAACAAGTTTGGCCTGGCCGATGATTTCAAACTCAATGTAGAGGTGAATCATGCAACGCTGGCGGGACACACATTCCAGCACGATCTCCAGGTTGCTGCGGATGCAGGTATGATGGGGAGTATGGATGCCAACCGTGGAGACTACCAGAATGGCTGGGATACCGATCAGTTCCCAATCAATGTTTACGAACTTGTGGAAGCAATGCTGGTTGTTCTTGATTCGGGAGGATTTAAATCAGGAGGCGTGAATTTCGATGCAAAAACACGAAGGAATTCCACAGATCTTGAAGACATCTTTATATCACATATCTCCGGTATGGATGCTTTTGCAAGGGCATTGATTGCAGCAGACAGAATACGGACGGATTCGGACTTCCTGAAACTCAGAAATGAAAGATATGCCTCATTTGGCAACGGCAACGGTGCTGCTTTTGCGGCAGGAAAACTTAGCCTTGAGGATTTGCGTGACCTTGCCCTCAGAAATGGGGAACCCGAACAAATAAGTGGCAAGCAGGAACTTTATGAGTCCATCCTGAATCAATATATCTGAGAAGGTTTGGAACTATTAGTCCCAAACCTTATCGGGCCTCCTTTTGTTCCGACAGCATGGAACGGATAGGTGAAAATAACCGTTCGATCAGACGGAGGTTTTCAGTAATGATCTCTGCCCTTCCCAACATTTCCTGGTTGAAAGGAATTTCAATATCATAGTAGGTTCTTAGTCCATCCGGCAGCTCAACTTCTACGGCATATAGCTGGTCATTGGGAACAAGACTTATTGTGCGGATTTTCCCCCCGACCATTCCATAATCCAGGTGAGGAAAGCTGGCAAACTGGATGTTGACCTTCTGATCAATCTTGACCTTCCCGGATCCTTCGACAGGAAGTTGTATCTTTCCTATGATCTCCCCCCGATTGGTTGGCACCACAGTCATGACCTTATCACCTGTCCTTACATTCTGAGTTTCGCTGTAATAGCTGGTAAATGAAACAATTCCCTCAATTGGGGCCTGCAACAGGTATTTTTGCTCCCAGATATCGATCCGTGCATTGAGATTCTCAAAGGATTGACGGATATCTGCCTGTTTCCTCTCATTTTCGTCTCTTCCCGTCAATTCGAGGTCAAGTACCTGCTGGTTTAACTGTGAAATAAGAATTTCGGTTTCAGATATTTTTGCATTTGATTCCTCAAAACTCAACTCCTTATGAAGTTTGGCCTGTAGAGAACGTTCAATATCCGCCTCGGCACTAAGTCCCTGGGCAAAAATAATTGAGTCCCGGTTGTACTGCCTTCTTGCAAGTTCATAATCCTGCTTCAGGATACCACTCTGACTTTTCTGCCGGTTTGAGAGTTCCCTGTACCTGTGAATCTCTTCATTTTTGGATCGAATAGTCATGGCATGGTAATCAAGGTCCAGGAACTGGTAGAATTCCTGGTACCGGTTGACAAATTCGGCATAGACGGTCTGAATATCACCCAGCGAATAATTATTGTTCAGTGAAATCGCATCATCCTCTTCCAGCCTTGTTAATGTAGTCCTGATTTCTTCGACATCAAACTTCATACTGATCACATCGGAATAAGAAGCTGGATTTTCAATAACAGCAAGCGGAGTTCCGGATTGGACATACTGGCTATCTGCAACAAAAAGGCTTTCAATCTGTCCACTGGTTCTTGCCACAAGTGTAGCAGGAGGATTTTCTGTCGTTACAATTATCTCTGCGCGTATAATATCCGGATACGTGAAGAACCAGCTTCCGGCAAGTAGAACCACAACTGTGAACAGGATTACAATGATTCCCCAGCGAACGATCCAATGGGGTACCTGTCCAAGTATATCCTGGATCTCTTCACTGCGAATTTCAATCTTATTTGCTTCGTTTTCAGGCATTTTATGTACCCAGTTCAAGCTGGTTTTTCACAAGATTATAATAACTTCCTTTTTTCTTTATGAGATCATCGTGCCGGCCAATCTCAGCTATCTTTCCACCATCAAGTACCACAATCTGGTCTGCATGTCTAACGGTACTTAATCTGTGTGCTACAACAATGACTGTCCGGCCTTTGAAAAAATCCTGCAGGTTGTCAATGATTACTTTTTCATTCTCTGCATCCAGAGAGGAGGTCCCTTCATCTATAAACAGGAAATCCGGTTGCTTGTATATTGCTCTGGCGATAAGTACCCGTTGTTTCTCTCCCCCGCTGAGCGATTGTCCCCCACTCCCCACCTTGGTATTATAACCGATCGGAAGGGACTCGATAAAATCTTTGATGTTGGCCATTCTAACTGCATGGAGCAAGCGGTCTGTATCTATATATTCTTCTCCCAGTGCAATATTTTTAGCTATCGTATCGGAAAAAATAAATCCATCCTGCATTACCACCCCGCATCGGCGTCTCCACTGCTGGGGACTAAGGGATAGCAACATGGTATCCCCTACCCTTATCTCTCCTTCAACCGGTTCATAAAACGATAGCAGCAATTTAATCAGGGTTGTCTTACCACTGCCACTCACACCTACAACAGCAGTTACTTTATCAGCCGGAATTTCAAGATTGACCCCGTCAAGTACGTTCCTGGAATGCGGTCCCTCATAACGGAAAGACAAATCCCTGATTAGCAGGTCTTTGCTTTCCGGCATCATGATCATTTCAGTTAAGTCCTCTTTTTCTTCATTTTCCTCTTTATGAATCTCACCCAATCTCTCCATACTGATCTTTGCATCCTGGGTCATGTGCATGAAGTGGATCATCTGTTCAATGGGCGAGTTCAATTGTCCCAGAATATAAGATACAGCAAGCAACATTCCCAGTGTCATATCACCATGGATAACGGCTGTGGCTGCCAGAAATGTGATCAGGATATTCTTGGTCTCGTTGATAAACACACCACCGGCCTCCTGGTACTGTGTAAGAGCGAGAGACTTTATATTCACCTTAAAAAGTGCCCCCTGAATATTTTCCCATTCCCAGCGTTTTTGTCTTTCGGCCTGGTAAAGTTTGATATCCTGGACTCCGCTTATCAACTGGATCAGTTTACTCTGGTTCTCTGACAGACTTGAAAAACGTTTGAAATCCAGCTGCCTGCGTTTCTTCATAAAAATACTGAGCCATGCAAAATACAATGCCGATCCGACCACGAACAGTAGGAGGATCTTCCAGCTGTAAATGGCCAGAACGATGCCGAATATTACAAGGTTGAAAAGAGAAAATAAGATATTGAGGGATGAAGAGGTCAGGAAGTTCTCTATCCTTCTCTGGTCTCCGATCCGCTGCAGTATGTCCCCTATCAGCTTAATATCAAAAAATCCCAGGGGAAGCCTCATCAGTTTTATAAGGAAATCAGAGATAAGGGAAATGTTCATCCGGGTACTGAGATGCAGAAGTATCCAGCCCCTGATGAAATCTACCGACATCCTGCTGACAAATAATACCAGCTGTGCAATCAGAATAAGGTATATGAATCCTATATCCTGGTTATTGATGCCAATGTCAACAATCGACTGGGTTAGGAATGGGAACAATAATTGAAGAAGACTCCCCAGCAACATGCCAAGGATAAGCTGTCTTATAAATTTTTTATGTGGCTTCAGATATGATAAAAGGAATCGGAAGCTTGATTTATCAATCTTTTCGCCCTCCTCCGCATAGAAATCCGGAGTTGTTTCAATTAAAAGAGCCAATCCCTTGCTCTCACCATCTTTCTGAATGGAAATCCAGTTCTTCAGGAATTCCTCTCTGGAATATTTTACAAGTCCAAATGCCGGATCGGATACAAACACCTTATCCTTTTTTACCTTGTAAACGACAACAAAATGGTTTTGCTTCCAATGGACTATTAATGGAAAGGGTGTACTGCTGAAAAGCTGATCAGGGGTCAGTGAGACCCCCATTGTCCGAAACCCGATAGATTCTGCGGCTTCACTGATACCCATCATGGAAACTCCGTCGCGGGATAAGTAGCTCTTGCTGCGCAGGGTCTTAAGCGTATAGGTTTTGCCATAGTATCTGGCAATAATCCGCAGGCAGGTGGGCCCGCAATCCATTGCGTCTAATTGCTTATAGAATGGGAAAGACGGCATGTTCAGGGATCGCTTTGGGATAAAAATAGCAAAATCTTAACAGAATAGGGTTCAATAAGGGAAAATGAAATCAACAAGTGTACAGGAACAGTCTACTTCAACAGTTTCAGTATCCTGTTTGCATCTTTCCGGTATACCGGATCATCCGATAACAAAATCAGATGTTCCCTGGCTATTTCCGGCATTCCCTGTTTAAGGTAGCAGAGGGCCAGATGCCAGTGTGCCGGTGAAATGACCTCATCACCCGGCTCATCCAAAGCAGACTGAAAATATTCAATTGCTTTATCTGTCTGGTTGAGTAACATATACGAGCTTCCTGCATAAAACAACGACCAGGATCTCAGTCCACTGCTGTCTGCAAGTAGTTCAAATAATGCCGCAGCCCTTTCATAATCACCGGCCTCATAAACTTCGGTTGCAAATATATAATCATTATCATCCCTCGCGATTTCAATAATTTCATCTGTTCGACTAAAGCTGCTGAAGTATTGAGCGTAGACCTCACCCGGAGGAATGGTGGAAAAAGGCTTAAATACCAGAACGGATATTGCAAGCGCAATTATTACAAGGGCTGCAGCACTGTACCAGATCCTGCGTATCATCAGGATAGAACCCGTTTGTTCCCCGCTTCTGTGCAGCTCCCTCTCTGCATCCATTAATTTTTCCCGGTAATCTTCCGGAATGTTCCCGTATGACTGGGGATCCCTTTTATAATCTTCTACAGCCTCAGATATTTCCTTTTCCATTTCAGTATCCTGATCCGACAATAATTTCATTGCAAGTCCCTGGATCTCCCTGTATCTGCTAACTTCTTCTGCCAGAGTGGGATTCATCCTGACCGCCTCTTCAAATTTCTCTAATTCTTTCCCGGTCATTTCACCATCGAGATATTGTATTATTTTCAACTCATCCATCTGCTAAAATCTTCTTGTATTTTGGATCATTTATAATTCTTTTATACAAGCTTTGCTTACACCTGTATTTGCGGTCTGAGGTATAATGTTCACTACTATATCCGAAAGATTGCTGAATATCTGCCAGGGGAACCCGGTTGAAATGCATTTGGAGCAGCTTCTGGCAATCCTCGCTGAGCTTGCTGAAATGGAATCTGTATAGGGCTTTAAGATTGTCCTGCATGTCTTCATCCTGCTCAACTTCCTCGGTTAGTACATCCAGGCTTGAGTCTTCTATTGTCTGGTAACGGTTCTTTCTCAGATCATGCATCCAGATGTTTTTACAAACCGCAAAAAGATAGGTCGAGAAAGAACAGGTAAGAATAAGTCCCTTATCGTTTACCTTCTTGTAAATAACAAACATCGCTTCCTGGAAAACATCCTTTAAATGTTCAGGATTGCCGCCTTTCCCGACAAGAAAACTCTCAACTTTTCCATAAAACTTCTTATAAATGAAGTTAATCACTTGGCTGTCAGAATGCAATATCCCATCCATGAGTTGGGTATCGGTGTATCGCTCCATTGCCCTTGAGAATTATCCGGTTACTTGTAATAAATATAAGAAATAAGTCTAATACTTCAGAGTTAAACATTTAAATTCAGTACACTTAGGCGGAAATTGTGAGTTGGTTGCTCACTCAAATTTAAGCTCTGCCTTAAGGTAGCCTCCTGTAACCACCCAGCATTCATAATCACAGGCATCCGAAACATGTTTTGCCTGCATGCCATCGCCATCAATTGCCACAATGGTTTTTCCATCAACCTTGTATTCGGCGGATACGGAATACAATTGCCCAACCTTTGAATACAGGTAATAGGGTGTCTCCCTTGCCGTGTCAATCCAGTCTACCTGATTGTCCTCAACATTTCCCCTGTAAAGTACAATTGGGACCTCAGGATGAGTTGTATTAATAGTAAGGTGGATCACCAAGTCTGCACTATCAGGCTTTTCATAGAAACAATCATCGCAATCTACTGTGGGACCGAGGTACTCTTCACAGGCTCCTACAAATGCGAGGGCCAGTAATACAATTCCATATTTAATGTATCTTTTCATATCAGAACCATGAGATGTCCTTACGTGTATATTTAATACGTGACCTGATATCATAGAAACCCAAAATTGCCAGGGTGAACCTGTGCCTGGTTATATCATGAACCTTCACAGGAAGGTACTGGTAATCAAAAGATATCCCAAAGTACCTATCTCTCCATACCAGACCGGCTCCGGGAATCAATACATATTGTGGATCCGGTTTTAGCGCAGATCCACGGTAATTTCCCCAGGTATAGGCTCCGGTCAGGTGAATTCGAAATGCTGCTGAAGCAGTTCCCTTTTTCCTGAATGTAAAATTTTTTCCAATGGTAATTGGCCAGAGAAATCTTTTTTCCCAGAGCTGGAATGACAGGGTATCATTTTCAGGGCGAAGTACACGAACATGTGAGGGTCGGAGTATAAATCCCGTCGTCAGGTACATATCATATTTGTTCTCTGAAACACCAGCAGAAAATCCAACCATAAAATCATCTGCATTAAAGTTCAGTCCCATTCCAGCCCTTATCTCTGATATTTCCGGTTTTCGATTGGGCTTTCCACCATTCTCTGTGAGGTAAGCAATCATCTTTTCATTTTTTGCTTCTTCGGCCAGGCTGAATGAATTTGTTGAAACATTGACAGGCTGATTAATATCAGCACCGCTTTCCAGAAGCAGCTCTACTAAATCTTCATCCTCCTTCATCACGGCAAATGCCATGGCATGATATCCCCCCTGGTTCTTTAGAGCCGGATTGGCTCCCTTATCGAGCAGTAGCCAGGCCATGTCATAATCCCCATGCTGGGCTGCAACCATAAGTGGTGTAAATCCGAAAGTATCCTTTCCATCCACATCCGCTCCCTTGTCCAGTAATATGTCAGCAGATTCAATGCAATTATAATATGCTGCCATCATAAGGGGTCGGGAACCATGAAAGTCCCTGTCCTCAAGATTAGCTCCATTTTCAATAAGTAACTCCGTGATCTCCGGATAATTGTATGCAGCGGCATGCATCAGCGGAGTAAGATCAAATTCATCTTTTGCGTTTATTTTGGCCTCTGATGCAAGCAATAAAGAAACTGCCTCAAATTGTTCCGTTCTAACTGCACCAAGAAGCGCAGTTACCCCGTTCCAGGGAGTGTCATTCACATTCGCCCCCTTCCCGATAAGGTATTTCATGATCTGGATGTCACCATTTTGCGATGCATACATCAGGGATGTAACCCCTTCATAGGTAGAGGCATCAACATGGACACCCCTCTCGACAAGCATTCTGACTACTTCGAACTGCCCGAATTCCGTTGCCCGCAAAAGGTTAGATTCGGGATCTCCTGACAGGAAATAGGATGTATCCATACCGGCAATCAGCACTGTATCTGCTAGATAGGGACTATCAAGATCTCTGGAAGTTTCGATTACAGTATCAGCCTGGTGAATAATACCGGAATCCCGAACAGTTTCAATTAAAGTATCAGCCTGGGTAATAATATCAGGATTAGAGCTTTCCAGATTTTGCAGTTTTTCCAAAGCTGTGTCCTGGGAGAATCCCGGTTTGGGGACTGCGATAAATATGAGTATTATGATCCTGAGAATCTTCATTAAAGACATTAATCAAAAATTTGCCAAACAATTCACAAATATAGATAATATGCAACTTTCTGCAGAATCAGGAAAACCTGAATCAGGAATAAAGGAGTATTGACTCCTGAATTATGCACATATAGTCAAAAATATATTATTATTTGTCAAAACACAGGGCCGACAAGAGCGATAAATTTTAACTTTGGTATTACGAGCCAACTGTCAATAGCCCTAATAATGAAGACGGTGAAAAAAATAAAAATCCTACTTATCTCCATGGGACTAATAGTCCTTGGTGTATCCACTGTTACCGGACAGGATACAGCTGACTATTTTCTTGGACATGGGTTTGCTGGCACCGGGGATACTGTTTTTACAAATTCCGGTACTTTCTGGGATGACGGGTATACTTCAAACTATGATCAAGATGCAGACTGGGATGTGTATTTCTGTACAACGGATGGCAATCCCAACCCCTTAACCCTTGAATTCACAGGATTTAAAACACATTATGGGGGAGAAACATTACCGGGACCCTATGCAGACTGGGATTATATTAAAGCACGTTACGATCCGAGTGTACATTATAATGTCTACAATGATGATACTCCTGAATTCAGCCTTACCTCACAGAATGGTTGCATCCGCATCACAATGATCACAAATGGGGATGCATTGACACATGAGGGATGGCAGGCAGAAATCTACGCGATTCCACCTCCTACAAATAATGATCCCTGCGGAGCGGAATATTTACAGGCAGGGAATGTTTGCACACCACAGGTATTTTCAAACAAGGGAGCCTTTTCAACAGGATCTTATCCTGGTCCCTGTCATCCGTATTTCGGTGGGGATGTATGGTTCACAGCAGTAGTCCCATCCTCCGGAACACTGAAGATTGAATCTTTTACCGGGACCCTGGAATGGGCAGTTATGGATCTTTTCAGAGGAAGTAGTTGCGCTGGACTCACCCGCTTTGCATGTATTGAGGATTCCATCGGTATGCCAACAGCTATTCTGGAATCATCTTCCATACCAGGACTTTCCATAGGAGACACTGTCTATATCCGGATGTATGGAGACCAGGCCAAAAGCGGAACATTCGGAATGTGCGCATCTGATCCCACTGCTGAGATCGAGGGACATACAGGTCCTGGAGGAGTCGGTGATGACAGCACCAATGTGATATGGCTCCGTGCCGATTTAGGAACTTTGAACAGTAGTGATGCGGCGGCCTCCAACGGGGAAGGCATAAAGACCTGGGAAGACCAGAGCGGAAATCAGAATCATGTTGTTCAGGCTGCCGGAGGACAACAGCCATTGCTATCCAACAATGGAATTAATAGTATGCCCTCAATCACATATGATGGATCAGATGACTATATGATGGCAGAACTCAGCACACTTTCTGCACCATTGACCCTGTTTACAGTCAGCAAATTCACAGATGCCGGTGCGGATGATTATCTGATAAGTATGGGAGACGAGATAAGTGATGACAAAACTGTTAGTATTAGCAGGGATGCAGATAGCCTTTATTACGCCTACACGAATAATTCTGAATGGTATGGTCCCACACTAAACACCCACACTCCGTACCTGCTTCATGCAGTTCATAACATTGCCTCCACATACCATGAATTATATATTAATGAAACTGCACAGTCCCCTGCCGATTACAGTACTTCGGTCGTGACAGACGGGTCACTTAGACTGGGTTCCAGCCGGAATACAACAAACTTCTTCGGGGGAGATATTGCAGAGTTCATCATTTATAAGCAGATACTGAATTCAGCACAAAAAATCATCGTTGAAAATTTCCTGGCTGCCAAATATGGTTTGAGTATAACAACTGACCGGTTTTCACACAAACCCGGACACAAATATGATGTGTCCGGGATTGGACAGGTTAATCCCAGTAACCAACATACAGAAGCTCAGTCTGCAAAAACCCTGGCCATCGGGAATCCAACAAATCTTGATGACGGGGAATTTCTGATGTTCGGGCATGACAACGGCGACATAACCAGCTGGACAAGCACAGAGCGGCCAAACAATGATCCCAATGTCAAACGTATCGAAAGGGAATGGAGGGTAGACATTACAGGAGATCCGGGTTCTCTTACCATCACATTAAGCGATTCTATTCTTCCGGACCTGCTTCCAGGATTCAATAACTATGCTTTGTGGACCGATGCGGATGGGAATTTCAGTTCTGGAGCTCAAGCTATTCCCCTTGTCAAAGTGGACAATGATTATGTAGCCAATTCCGTAAACCTGATTGACAATGTATATATAACGATCGGGACGATTATGCCTCAGGTTAGTTTTACACAGGACTCCTCTGAAGCACTTGAATCCGTTGAATTCCCGAATATCGAGGTTTCTCTGAATTATGCAGTAAATGAAGAAATAAGTGTTGTTTTCAGAGCGATCGATGGCACAGCAACCGGAGGCGGGGTGGACTACCTCCTTAATCCAGGTTCAGCTGTCTTCCCTGCAGGAATAAAAACCGTCAACATCCAGCCCCAGATTGTTGATGACACTATAGTGGAAATACCTGATGAGGATTTCTATATCAGGCTTTCAGATCCGGACCCCGGACTGATACTCTCAGCGGACTCGATTCATACCTACACAATATTAAACAATGACATTAATGTAAGTGTTTCAACCAGTACAGATACAATAAGCGATTGCGGAACAGCATCTGCAAACATCTCCACTACAGTTGAGGGTACGGGTCCCTATAATTTTGTCTGGACACCTGCCGGGGGATTAAGTGATGATGAAATTGCCAATCCAGTGGCCTCCCCTGCAGCAGATACCTGGTATAAGGTCACCGTTACAGATCAAACCAACGCTGCAGTTGGAATGGACAGTATTCATATTACCGTAATAGCCAAACCCATAAAACCTGACATAACCACAGTAGGTATCACCACTTTTTGTGAAGGTGACAGCGTGCAATTAAGTTCATCAGCCGGTTTCTCATGGCAATGGTCAAACGGTGAAACTACCCGGGTCATCTATGCTAAAACTACCGGCAGCTACACAGTTAATGTTATAGACGAATTTGGTTGCGCAAGTGAACCTTCTGACGCAGAACCAGTAACTGTGAATCCAAAACCAGCAACCCCAACCATGCTGGCATCGGGCGATACAGATATCTGTCCCGGAGACAGTGTCGATCTAACCTCAAGTGACGGGGACAATTATATATGGTCAACCGGGGAGTCAACAAAAACAATTCGCATAAAAACTGCAGGAAATTATTATGTACAAACCCAGACTGCAGACGGTTGCAAGTCTGATACCTCCCTTGTCACCCCGGTAACAATCAAAACTCCCCCTGATGCTCCGACTGTAACTGCTTCAGGACCAACTGACTTTTGCCTGGGTGACAGTGTGGACCTTGAATCAAGT
>DRHS01000037.1 GCA_011053095.1 Bacteroides sp. | reverse complement strand
TCTTTTGTGCTACAACCCACCATATAATATGAAACCAAAGTAAAAGTGGCTTCCTTGTTCCATGAAATATTGTACCTGCTGTGATGGATGCCTGATGTTCACAAGTGACACAATGAATCAATCTTTTTTCAGTAATCCAATATTTTCCACAATTACACCTTGGGCATTGAAATCCATTTGGCCAACGAATTTCAAAAAGATAATTCCAACAGTCTTCTTCAGTCTTAAACTGCTGGAGAAACTCTTGGAAGTCTTTTGGATACTGCTCGATAATAATCATACACAAACCTATAAAAAATATCAACTTGACTAAAGCAGACTAGCAGTTAATTACATTTGAAGGCGAGGTAGATTTTCATGAAATAACAGATGTTGATGATAAACTCTATGAAGATCCAAGATATGATAAGCAGAGGTACCAGATATGGGATTTCCGGGAGGTGAATCGCTTTAAGATAACCTCAATCGAAGCAAGGGTTATAGGGGTGCTGGACAAAAACTCATCCGTATGGAATAACGATATAATGCTTGCTTGTGTTGCTACAGATAAGCATATTATTGAAATGACCCTGGAGTATAAAAATGAATTGAAAGACACCAACTGGCAGGTCCGAATATTTGATAATATGCAGGAAGCTCAGAATTGGTGTTTGAAATAAAAAACCCCGCCCTGCCCTGTAGAAAGGCAAAGCGGGATTGAATCAGACTTCTCTGAATTTTTAAAATCCTACCATTTTCTCAGGTTAATTTCACGGGTCTCTTCACCCACAGTAACAGTGGCAATTGGATCGCAGTCCCCTGCACCATAATCCAGAATAGCATCCGGCCTTCCATCCGCTGATATCAGTACAGTTCCCTGTGTAATAAATCGGCAGCCTCTTTCTTTCCAGAGGGGACTTGTAATTTCCCTGGTGAACGCAACGCCATTGCGATTCACACCGGTTGCAATACCTTCAATATACCAGATATCATCCCGGGTATCCCATTTAGTTTCTTCCCCTTCAACAAAAGTCCTTGTCCTGTTAAACTGCTTCGTAATTTCCTGTCCCTCATCAGTAGTGACTTTTCCATTTTCAAGTATTATAGATACATAAATCTTACCCATATAATCACCATCCAGGTGTCTTCCTTCATTGGTGACTGTTCGTGTGCCTTCAACCAGATGTTCATTGACATAGAATCCGTCGAATGTTACTACCCTCTGTGAGCCTTCCTGCCACATCGGTTTGGAAACGTTTATTATAATTTTCCCCTTGCGGGTTCTTTTACCTGTTGTACATCCTTCTCCATAATCAATAGTGATAGTCCTGGGCCAGAATGCACTATCGGGCTTTTCTACTGTAATGATCTTACATGTTTCGAAAATTTCCAGACCGGATTTTTCAGCAGGCATTGCATAACCGAGTAAGTCCATAGTATTCATTACGGCATCCACTTCTGAAAATACATCATCGTATGCAGCGTCTGCAATAGCATCGTCTTCAGCGGTTATGACATCAAGTGTTTGAATGCTTTTATCCTTTTCGCAGGCCACCATGGTGATCATTGCTGCAAAAACAATAGAAAGTACTGTTAAAAGATTTTTCCTTTTCATGATATTAAATTTGAGTTTGAAATTATTTTTTAAATTTTTATTGCGATCCACCAGTTTCACACACCAAAGAAGATTTACCCTTACTCCCTATCTGAGTTTTCTGTTTTTTTTTCATCTTTGCCTCCTCTTAAAGGTCTCGGGGATGGATAAAAATAAGATTGGAGTATATTTCAGCGCGGCTACTGCAATGACAATGTGGGCCCTGACCTTTGTATGGTACAAGATCGTTAATGAGACTTATCCGCCATTTGCCATCGTTTTCCTGAGACTGCTGATTTCCTGCATTATTATGCTGGGCATTGCCGCATTTAACCCCGTACTTCAGAAACTGCAACGAAGAGACATACCCTATTTTATACTTCTCGCGTTTATTTACCCGACCATTTATTTCCTTGCTGAGAGCATCGGATTGACAATGATACATGCATCCCTGGGGGCGGTCATCATCTCAACCATACCTCTGATCGTTCCTGCTGGAGCCTATCTGATTCTTAAAGAACGCGTTACATTGTTCAACGTTCTTGGAATACTGATCTCATTTATGGGTGTTCTGATAGTCGTCCTGAACCGTGACCTGTCAATCAGCGCTGATCCGGTTGGAATGCTGCTGATGTTAGTTGCTGTCTTCTGTGCTGCGGGATATACCATCATGGTAAAAAGGCTGACAGAAAGGTACAACGCATACAGCATCACAGTTTATCAGAATATTTTCGGAACACTGATGTTCCTCCCCCTTTTCCTCGTATTTGACTTCAAGGAATTTATAGCTGCAGATCATTCATCGAAAGCCATACTCAATCTTTTATACCTGGCGGTTTTCGGATCCTCACTTGCTTTTATATTTTTCAACTACAGTATCAAAAAAATCGGGGCTACACGTACCGAGGTCTTCTCCAACCTCATTCCCGTAATAACAGCTGTTTTCGCCTACTTCATGCTGGGGGAAGAACTGGGACTGAAAAAAGTCATCGGTATTGGAGTGGTTCTCGCCGGATTGTTCCTTTCCCAGATGAGATCCCGGAAGAAGTCCTACCCCCGCTACTAAAGGACCCCTGAAAGCATTGATTTTCAGGGGTTTTTCTTTTTGTGCTGTGTAAATGTTTCGAAAATAATCAGGTGTCTACTCAGAATATTGGTTCCTAAAGGAACTTCTTAGATGTGAATTTTCCAATATCCGGTAGTTTCACTATCTCTTGAAATTATGCCTTTCTTCTTTAGGGAATCGATGTGTTTTTGAATGGCCGAAGGATTGATTGCAAGTCTCTCAGATAATTGTTTTCTCGAAATAGCAGGATTGGATTTTATTAGCTCTAGGACTTCTTGTTGCCTTTCTGTCATTTGTTCTGCTTGACCACCTGCCTGACCACCAACTTGACCACCAACTTGACCACCTTGAATTGGAAAAACCATCCGGAGAAAGTTTTCCGAAAATGTAAAGCATTCTCTTCCGTAACTCTCCAAAATCCTTGGAACCCCAGAACCAAGTTGCTCGACCATTCCAAGGTCTTTGAACACCCTCATTAATTCTTTGTTCCTTGGTACTGAGAATCCCAGGAAGAACTCTTCCTGACTCAGACCCTCAGGCAAGCCACCGGCTGAGGTGATTTCAATCCTGTCAGGAAAGAGCTCAAATTTCGGAGGAACTTCCCCAGTGAAATCATTATGTACGAATGCATTAATAATAGCTTCCCGAAGGGCGATCATGTCCCACCGATATTTATCCACCCTTTCTTTCGATGTGATCCTGGTTGCAGTCGGGTTTTCTAAATCGATTTTATCCAGAACCCTTTTCGCAGCCCTGATTAAACAGGCATATCCATATTCATTGTTCTCTGAAAGGTCAACACGGGTTTTGCTACCGTACTTGGCGACTTTTATTGAGGTAGAATTATTGTCTGAAAGTAGGTAAGCAATATAATTATACTTATCCGAGTCCGCCAACAGCTCCAGATTTGCTGTAAAGTTTTCATTTAAGGAGAAGCCTGATTCTTCATAGAAAATTCTCAACTGTTCAAATCGAAGATCCTGTTTGCGACTGACTATTTTACCAAGTGAATTCCGGGTCCGCTTAGAAAACAGTTCCTCTATCATTTTCTGCGGCATTGGCTCAGATGCAGTGCCAATTCTGATAAAACTGCCTTTCTCTGTCATGCCATATTTTCTCTTGAAATATGGTTTCTCTGGTCCACTGGCAATAGTAATCCTAATCAGGTATTTCTCACCACTTTTCTCAGTTCTGACATCAAACAATCCAAGACAAGAAGGTTGGATATTGTTCTTCAACCTGTCTTTGATTTTTAACATGTCGGAATCCACATCCTCAACTCCTGTAACTGATCCGTCTTTATCGATCCCGATATAAATAACACCACCTTCATGATAATTGAGGAAAGCAATGACCTCCTTTTCAATATCAAGACCTTTCGAAAGTTCCCGCTTATACTCTATTCTATTTGTTTCTGACATGTGTGAACACAAAAAAAGTCATATCAAATAAACACTACTTTGATTTACTGCAAATTAGCAATAATCTTGATGAAATTTTGGCTTTACAATCAAATTAAAGCCGGTGATTAGGGAAGAAATGTATGTTCGAAGTGCTGACAAAAAAGTAATACTTTAAGTGACGCACTGAATACATGATGAATAAAGGAATTCAGCACTATTATTTGCTGACAAAATGATGAAATACACCAAAAGTGCTGACAAATCTTTATCTGATTTTCAGCTACTTAAGCCTTTGGGGAAGTCCTACAAACACCTTGCGGCCCCTTGATACTTAGGTAGTTTATTACTATTTATTTTTCCTTTTTGTAATTTCCGAATTCATCAGGAAGTGTACCTTGCTCTTCCATGAGTTTCACATGTGACTTCCTTGGTGGTGTAAAAATATCGATTCCTTTGAATCCATTAGGACCTGGATGGCCTCCATGAAGAACACCAGCAGGATGAATTGCAACATCTCCCTTTTTCATAATAAATTTCTCACCGTTTATTTCATGATGTTCTTCACCTTCTAAAATAATTAAGACTTGTTCTGCATCGTGAGAATGGATTGGAAAATCTGCTCCCGGTGGAACTTCAATGAAACTAATTAATACTTCTTCTGATAATAGAAACCTGGTTTTAATATTCTCCTCAGGAATTAATACAGTTTCAGGTAAATCCTCTATTGAATAATAGTACTTCCTTTTTTCTGACTTAATAACCTCTTTTTCTTTAGAATTATCAACAGATATATCCTGTGCACTTGTATTGGAAATTGCTAAACAGTATGTTACAAGCATCGCAAAAACGAGAAGTAAATTTTCATGATTTAGTTTTTATTAGTTAACGAAATATATGGATTAAATCTCGTTTGTCCATCAACAGGGCCAGAGCATAATGGCTTCCTATTATTCACACATCCACCAATATAAAATTGATCGGATAAATTATTGTAGTACAAAACTAATCGGGAGTGTATATTGCACTCTGGCAGGTTTACCTCTCTGCTTGCCAGGTGTCCATTTGGGTGAGGAAGAAACTACTCGAACTGCTTCTTGATCTAGAGATGGATCAACACCACGAAAAACTTCCACATTCTCAACATTTCCATCGTAGCCAACAACAAACTGGATATAAACTTTGCCGCTAATGCCATTCTCTACAGCAATCTCAGGGTACCTCAGATTCCTCATTACCCAATTGCGAAAAGCCAATAGCCCCTGACCTCTGAATTTAGGCATATCTTCTACGATATAGAATGGTGTATCGTCGACTTCCTCTGGCTCCTCAATAAATGGTCTGAAGTCAATTTCCAGAAAAGGTTCTGGTTCAATGTCTTCTCCTATGTACTCATCAGTTATTTCATCCTCGTCCGAAATGATATTGATTACTTCCTGAGGACTTGGTTTAGGAGGAGGAGGTTTTATTTCTTCTGGCCGTGTAATCTGAGCAAGCTCCTCTTCAATTGTCGGGAAATCAGAAATCTCAAAATTCTTCGAAAAGTTTGGTTGGCCTGACCACTCAAACGCAGCCAATACTAAACCAAGAGTCACGATTAATCCAATTTGAAAGAACATCATTCTTTTGTTCTCTAATTTTGCTTTATCATACTTTTTTGGTTTCATGATACTAAAGTTTTAAGGATTTGATTTGGTAAGAAATAGACATATCGATCCCATGAGAGCAGTAGGCGCCATTGTTCTCATTTTCAATTAGTTCAAAAATCCTGCCAGAAAAGGTTTAATCCGGATTTTTTATAACAGGTTATCAATAGCAATGATTTTCAACCATCACATAACCGGACCCTGAAAATAAATTACCGTTTTTTACGTTTTTATATCTAAATTCCATGCATGTTCAGGATTCCAGGTTTTTCGACCCTCTTTTTACTACTCGTGCTCGCAAATCCTGCTATGGGACAACTGGGGGGAAATTCTACCTATGCATTTCTTAATCTCACTCATTCGGCAAGAATAGCAGCCCTTGGCGGGAAGATTGTCAGCATTCCTGACAATGACCTGAATTTGTCCTTTCATAACCCGTCCGCACTACATGAAGGGATGTCGAACCAGCTGATACTAAACTATGTAAATTATTTCTCCGATATAAATTTCGGGTATGTTTCCTATGCCAGGAGTTATGAAGGGATAGGGAATTTTGCTGCGGGACTGAATTACATTAATTACGGGACGTTTATTGCTGCCGACCACCTGGGAAATGTAACCGGAGAGTTCAGAGCAGCAGAGTATGCACTTAACCTTATCTATTCCCGGGCTCTTGACAGCTTATTTACTGTTGGAGTGAACGTAAAACCGGTCTACTCGGTTCTTGAGACCTATCATTCATTCGGATTGCTTGCTGACCTCGGGGTGACCTATACTAACAGGGATAAGTTGTTTTCTGCGGGACTCGTACTCAGGAATGCAGGATTCCAGGTTAAACCGTATCATTCAGGTCACAGGGAACCGGTACCATTCGAAATACTCCTCGGATTTTCACAGAAACTGAGACACGCCCCCTTCCGCTTTTCTATTGTTGCCCACAACCTTCAGAAACTGGATCTCACTTATGATGATCCCTCACAGGGTGCAGAAGATTTTGATCCGATCTCGGGTGAGCCGATCCCGGAAAACAAATGGGAGAAACTTGCAGACAATACCATGCGCCATCTAATTTTCGGAGTTGAATTTATTCCCCTGGAGAATTTTTACCTGAGAGCCGGATACAATTACCAGCGCAGGCAGGAACTTAAAATTTCATCACGTACCGCAATGGTTGGCTTTTCATGGGGATTCGGGATAAGGATTTCGAAATTTCACCTGAATTATGGCCGGGCCAGTTACCACCTTGCCGGGGCATCCAATCATTTCTCCATTACTACAGATCTTTCCTCCTTTTCCCGCAATTAGAAATTCGTAAATTAGCAGCCTTAAATGAATTGGGCGGGATAGCTATATGAAAAACACAGAAGACCTTGTAATTGCAATTGACGGACACTCCTCCGGTGGAAAGAGCACCTTCGCTAAGGCACTGGCAAAAAAAATGGGACTTACTTATGTTGACAGTGGAGCTATGTACCGGGCGGTAGCTCTTTATGCCCTTGAAAATGAATTAATTGTCGACGAGAAGGTCAAAAGACAGGATCTGATAGAACGGCTCGATGCTATCACTATTGAAATCCGGTTCAACAGCGAAAAAAACAGGCATGAAACCTGGTTGAATGGCCGGAATATTGAAGACGAAATAAGGGGAGTGGAGGTCTCAAAATGGGCCAGTACAGTAAGTGCCATACCTGAAGTTCGCATTACCATGGTTGACCTTCAGCGGAAGATATCAAAGAATAAGGGTGTGGTGATGGATGGACGTGATATAGGCACGGTAGTTTTTCCCTCTGCAGATATTAAGATTTTTCTCACTGCCCAGGCCGAGGTAAGGGCAGAGAGAAGGTATAAGGAAATGGTCGAAAATGGACTTCAGGCAAGCTATCATGAGGTCCTTGACAATATAATGCTTCGCGATCACCAGGACTCGACCCGCGAAGCCAGTCCCCTGAAACGTGCCAAGGACTCAATCGATCTTGATAATTCCGCTATGAGCATGGATGAGCAAATGAAATGGTTTGAAGAACTTCTTGAAAAAAGAAGAGAGGAATAGTAATGATAAGGATTGAGGTAGATGAAAAATCTGGTTTCTGTACCGGTGTTGTAAGGGCCGTTAAAAAAGCACAGGAGAATCTCGAAGACAGCGAAACCCTCCATTCACTTGGCGATCTGGTGCATAATCCTGAGGAGGTAAATCGACTTGAGGAAATGGGACTGCAATCCATATCCTACGATGAATTTGAAAAACTCCGTGATACTACCGTTCTTATACGGGCTCACGGGGAGCCGCCTGCAACCTTCCGGAAAGCTGAGGCGCAAAACATAAAACTGGTTGACGCTACATGCCCCATCGTAAGGAGACTTCAAAAGCAGATAGGAGATACATATTCCGCTTTGCGCGGGAAGCAGGGAAGCATCCTGATATTCGGCAAGTCAAGTCATCCGGAGGTAAGAGCCCTGGTCGGACAGACGGAGGGCAATGCAATTGTAGTGAGAGACCCCCGGGAATTGTCCATCACAATCAAATCACCTGTCTATCTCTATTCCCAGACCACCATGAACCTTGATGAATACGGACAATTCCAGGATGCACTCAAAGACAGGATGATATCTTTGGGGATGGACCCGGAAAAGGATCTGCATGTATATAATACTGTATGCGGACAGGTGTCTTCAAGGGAAAAATATCTGAGGGAGTTTGTTGCCCGTTATGACCTTATATTTTTTGTCAGCGGAAGAGAAAGTTCCAACGGTAAAGCCCTTTTCAAAATCTGCAAAAAGGTGAATGATAAAACTTATTTCATCAGCAATCCACAGGAGTCTGATGAAATTGAATTAAACAGGATTGGATCAATCGGGATTTGCGGGGCCACCTCCACACCGGGCTGGTTAATGTCAGCTGTTAAGGCAAGGCTTCAGGAAAGAATGAATATATCAGGGAGTTAATACGGATCTCATTTTTATTGTCTAAAAATTGATTAATTTTAGTCTCCCTTCTCCAAATTATTAGAATATGGCAAAGATAAAGAAGATAGGTGTTTTGACTTCCGGAGGTGATGCCCCGGGAATGAACGCAGCAATTCGTGCGGTTACACGAACTGGTATATATAACCGTTTGAAAGTTATCGGCATCAGGCATGGATACGAGGGAATGATCAATGGACATTTCAAGGAACTTAAGGCACATAGTGTCAGTGATATTATCCAGAAAGGCGGAACCATTCTGAAAACGGCCCGGAGTAAAACCTTCCGTACCATTGAGGGCAGAAAGCAGGCATATGAGAAACTGAAGGCCGAAGGTATGGATGCTGTTGTTGTAATCGGCGGTGACGGCACCCTGACAGGAGCCCGGAAATTCTCAGAAGAATTTGATATCCCTTTTGTAGGAATACCCGGTACCATTGATAACGATATTTACGGTACGGATTATACCATCGGGTACGATACAGCACTGAATACCGTAGTTGAGGCAATCGATAAGATTCGCGACACTGCAAGTTCACATAACCGTCTTTTCTTTATAGAGGTTATGGGAAGGGATGCCGGCTTTATTGCATACCGCAGTGGGATAGCCTGCGGGGCCGAGGCCATCCTGATTCCTGAAATTAAGGGCCAGGTCGAAGGACTCAAGGATTTCCTGGAAAAGGGATTCAAGCGACGTAAATCTGCAAATATCATCATTGTCTCCGAGGGAGATGAATCAGGAGGAGCTTTCAGTATTGCCAAGAAGGTCAAGAAAGATTTTGTGGACTACGATGTCAGGGTGTCTATACTAGGGCATATGCAAAGGGGCGGTACTCCGTCAGCTTATGACAGGGTAACTGCAAGTTTGTTCGGCCATGCGGCTGTTCAGGCCCTGATGGATGATCAGAAATCCGTTATGGTCGGAATGGATAACGGGGAGATCAGCCATTGCACCTTCAACAAGGCCATAAAGAAGAATAAAACTCTCGACGTAGAAAAAATGGATATTGCGGAGATCCTTTCTATATAGACTGATTTACAGAATAGATATTGCTGTGAAGTAATTTTGGAGACAATCCGGCGGGTACTTCATCCGGGGTAGTCTCTTTTTTTATATATTCGTCTAATCCCTACTTTCCCGGAACTATCGATGTACGCTGAAGTAATTTTACCGGTTCCCCTTCCAACGGTTTTTTCTTACCGTATCCCGGAAGGTATGGAGCTCCAGCCGGGGATGAGAGTTCAGGTTCCCCTGGGAAGAAAAACGGTCTACAAGGGAATTGTAATGCGTATCCTAACGGAAGAGCCAGCTGTAAAAGGAATCCGTGATATTGAGGCTCTGCTTGATCCCAACCCCCTTGTCGGAGAGCAGCAGATGGAATTCTGGAAATGGCTTGCGGATTACTATATGTGTACCCTCGGGGAGGTGTATCGTACGGCTATGCCAAGGGGACTAAAAGAAAGTTATTCGCCAAAGTATGAGACCCTAGTCCGGCTTGCAGAACTCTACCAGGATGAGGATGCTCTGAATGAAGTCATGGATACCCTGGCAAGAGCCCCTAAACAACTGATTATTCTTCAGCGACTAGTTGAATTAATCATTGAAGGAGGTGGACTCGATTCCGGCATCCGGAAAAAAAGTCTGGCAGCAGGAATGGAATTTAGTCCCTCAGCCTACCTGGGACTTCTGCGCAAGAAGATCCTGTCAGAGTACAGTGAAAGAACTGTACGTATGTCTGGTGATGGAGGCAAGATTCTTCCTCCAAAATTACTCACAAAACCACAGCAGAATGCACTTGATAAGGTAAAAGAATTATTTAAGGAGAAGCCTGTCGTCCTTCTGAAAGGGGTGACCTCAAGTGGTAAAACCGAAATCTACATCCGCCTGATTATTGATATGCTGGAGAAGAACAAACAGGTTCTTTATTTGCTGCCTGAGATTGCCCTGACAACCCAGATCATTGAAAGGCTGAAGGTTGTTTTCGGAGACAATGTGGGTATCTACCATTCCAAGTATTCGGATGCAGAAAGAGTTGAGACTTTTCTCAGATCCAGGGAGAATCCCCTTGGCGGGGAGTATGGGGTTGTTCTCGGCGCGCGTTCTGCTATTTTTCTGCCATTCAGGGATCTGGGACTGATTATACTGGATGAGGAACACGAACAGACCTACAAGCAGTGGGATCCTGCACCAAGATACCATGCCCGGGATGCGGCAATAGTGCTTGCAGAAAAATTCTCAGCCAATGTACTTCTGGGTTCGGCAACCCCTTCTTTTGAATCATATCATAATGCCAGAGCAGGTAAGTTTGGCCTTGTCGAGCTCAAAGAGCGGTTTGGTGGAATGAACCAGCCTGAAATTTCCCTGTCCAACCTTCGCGAGGCTTATCGTAAGAAAAAAATGGTCTCTCATTTCACCCCGGAGCTTTATGAATTGATGCAGAAAACCCTGGGAGAAGACAGACAGGTGATCCTGTTTCAGAACCGTCGCGGTTTTTCTCCCTATATCGAGTGTTTTGATTGTAGCTGGATCCCGAATTGTATAAACTGTGATGTCAGCCTGGTATACCATAAACTGGAAAACAGCCTGGTCTGCCATTACTGCGGACATAGTGAGCATGTACCCTCTGCATGTCCGGAATGCAATGAAAGCCATATGGTCACCAGGGGATTTGGAACCGAAAAACTTGAAGAGGAAGTGGAACTATTATTCCCGGATTGGAAGATCTCCCGGATGGATATGGATACCACCCGGAGCCGGAGAAAATATGAGAAGATTATCCGGGATTTTGAATCCGGGAATACACAGGTTCTCATTGGAACCCAGATTGTAACCAAGGGACTTGATTTTGATAATGTGGGACTAGTAGGTGTGCTCAATGCTGACAATCTCCTGAACTTCCCAGACTTCCGGTCCTACGAAAGAAGTTTTCAGCTCATATCCCAGGTTGCAGGGAGGTCGGGAAGAAAGGATCAGCAGGGTAGGGTTATCGTGCAAACTTCTCAGCCGGAGCATCCGGTCATGCAGCAAATTGTCAAAGGAGATTACCATGCTGCTTACCTGAACCAGATGGAAGACCGGCAAGGATTTAATTATCCACCCTATTACAGGCTGCTGAGAATCACACTGAAGCATAAAGACAAGAGCCTTCTTGACAAAGCTGCGTCAGATCTGGCTGCAAAACTAAGGAAGGAATTAAAAAGTTCCGGATCGGCCCTGACTACCATTAAGTTGCCTGAAATACTCGGTCCCCAATCTCCACTTGTTGGCAGGGTCCAGCAAATGCATTTGATGACCATACTTATAAAACTACCGCGCACCCCAGAAATGGGAAATTATAAAGACCTGATTGGCAGGGAAATCGAGAAAATCCGCTCAGATAAACAGTACGGTAAATTGTTTATCATCCCCGACGTCGATCCGTATTAATTTATTATTTTTACTCACCAACACGCACTCACAATATCTCGGGATGTAGCGCAGCCAGGTAGCGCGCGTCGTTCGGGACGACGAGGTCGAGAGTTCGAGTCTCTCCATCCCGACAATGAGCCCTCTGATATACTGATTATCAAGGGGCTCATTTTTAATAATCAACAAATAATCAAAAGATTATTAGTCGGGGGTGCAGGGTTCGAACCACTCTAATGAATGGTAAAATAAAATATAAAAAAACGTATTTCTTAATTTTTTCATCAACCTATCTACCATTTATCCCAAATGTATCGCCAAGCTCTTCTTCCCATTTCCATGGATTTTTAATAAAGTTAATAAACCTGGATAATATATTGAGCTGGAGTGAGTTTTATGGCTTTTAAGATTTGAGTTATACAATCCTTAATACCAGAAAGGTAGAAATACCGGATAAAGGAAGCAGACTTTGATTGCGGTAGCCAACAAGCTACCGAAGCAATCATTGGCGACAGCCAAATCAGGATTGTATTATGATGAAAATTTTAGAAGCGTGTACTTAAATAATATGTAAAAAGGCTTGGATTTTAGCACAGTTCAATGTTAGCGGTAGGCTTTTACTTTTTAATTAATGATGCCGCAAAGTGGCCATTATCTGTAATCAGATTATACATAGAAATTGAATCATTACGATGAACAATTACTTTTAAATCAGTATTATGGAATCCGGATGGCGGGTAAAAATTATCAGAGTTACTTTTTGAATTAAATACAAGATTTAGTTTTTCATCACTTTCTACTCCAATATCAAACTTGCCAACATCGACACTTAAATTTTGGACAAGAATGGAATATTGATTTGGATAGCTCAATCTTAAAATCTCAAAACTACCTTCAGGAGGAAGGCTCCAGGTGTATATACTTACGACATGCCAATCTCCATACATAAAATCAAACTGTTCGTTAAATTCATCATCCTTCTGGCATGAGCCCAGTATAATAAAAGCAAACAGTATAATTTTCAAGTATTTCATATTCATTGGCTTAAGGAGTTTCCTGAAATATAGAATTGGATTCATCATACTGGATTACCTTAAAGCTTACCCTAACTTATTATCCACGAATTTAAATTAGTCATTATTTGGATTATTAAAAAGTGATATGCAACATATTCCATGAAATGTTTACATAATGACCTTAGCCATTTCAGCCAATAATCTTCATAACAGGAACATTCAATAATCCAAGCTTTTCAATGGGACTTTTGATGCTTAATATGTTGGCATTGCTACTATGAGTATAGATATCAGTTGTTTTAATGCCCGGATGCCCAGGTAAATTCCCAAGCTCAAAACCAAATGGTACCCACATAAGCCTCTTTTATTACCATGAAAATCCTTCATAAGATGATGATTTTGCAAGGGGTGTGGGGCTGGGCTGGAGAGCAAAATTACTTTATAGGATTCTGTCAACTCTAAAGAAGGGGAACACCATATCAGAATGTTGTCTATAAAATATTTGGATTAATCATAGATATCGTTTGATGGTATGGTTAGTTACCGATTTCGGAACGATTACTTATCAGGT
>DRHS01000036.1 GCA_011053095.1 Bacteroides sp. | reverse complement strand
CCCTGAATTGCCCGTTGGCAGTATTGTATTCAATTACACCACCTCCCCATGCAGCAATATAAATTCTATCCCCTCCTGTACAAACTCCATAGGTCCATGGTTCATGCATGGGGGCATTTCTTTCCGTATAAATGTCCCAGCGCTCCGAGTAGGTATCATAACGCCCTGCACCTCCGCCCGTAGCCACCCAGACATCCTTGTCATGGCAGGCAATGGAATAGATCACGTCATTTGGCAGTCCGCTGTTGAACTGGTTGAACGTCTCAAATTCACCACCTGAGTACCGGTTTAGTCCCCCGAACGTTCCAATCCAGACATCCCCGGTGAGCTCAGAAACATCTATGGAGAGCACACCGGGATGTGCCAGTCCGTCCTCAACATCAAATGTTTGCCAGATACCATCTTCATACATTGCCAGCCCTTCTTTGGTTCCCACCCATACCCGGTCACCGTCAACCCTTACACAATAGGCCTTGTCATCGGGCAGTCCGTCAGCAGTGGTAAAGTGTTCCCAATTCCCGTAAATGGGCATTGAACTTTTGCCGGTTTCATCCTGGCCGGCCAGGTCCTGTAATCCTGCTCCCGGCATACAGAATGCCAGCAGTGCCAGGTACGATGATAATTTCTTAATGCGTTCCTTCATTACTTGTTTTTTTGTAACCGGATATCGAAGCCCTGTAGACATGGGGATCGTCCTTGTAATATTTTGCATCCCTGAGTGATTTCAGGTATTCTACCAGGTCATTCAGCTGGTCCTTTCTCATGTCATTCCCAACCCCGTGTTTGTCTTCATTATTATACCGGGTCCACAGCTCCTCCAGGGTGGCTGCCCTTCCGTCATGAAGGAAGGGAGCGGATTCGTAAACATTGTTAAGCTGAGGTACATCAAGACGCATGGGATCATCCGTTTCGGAGAGCGTGCCCACATCCGCCATCTGCATATTGGTAAAATAGGGTGGGGGATGGCATGTATAGCATCGGTTACCTTCGGGTATAAGCATGCCGTCATTTGATTGTGTGCGGTAAAAAATATCTTTGCCCCTCTGCTGGGCCTCTGTCAGTTCCCCGTCGGGATTATAGAGGTTCGGGGGATTGGTAATGCCTGTGACAATGTAGGCTACCAGTGCGTCCAGTTCCTTATAACTGAAGGCTTCCGTTCTTGTAAGAACCATTGAGAAGCGCATTCCATCCTGTTTGTAGATGGTCTGGTTCTTTCCGTTCCATTTATAGGGGGGGATCTCTCCTATATCCCTCAGTGTCTGAACATTTGCCAGGTTCCTTCCCATACCGCTGGCTGCCATATTGTATACCAGTCCATCTTCATGTGCATCAGGGTGGCAGGTATAGCATGAATATTGATTCTGGAATGTGTGGCCTGCATTATTAAAGAGCTGGCGTCCCTGGCGCGCAACTGTCAATCTGCGTGGACCACCAAGATCGATATACCTCTCGGTTTCCAGTTTTTCTGTATTGATCACGGCAATCCTGTCTTCCAGTCTCTCCGCCACATACAGGTATTTCCCATCCGGCGACAGCACCATTCCTTTTGGATTGGCTCCGGTCGGGATGCGCTCTGTTACATATCGATCACTGATGCCCAGGTGATTAGAGTATGTAATAAGCTCCTCCGGATCCGCTTCCGCCAGGAGTGTTCTCACTTCATCCAGGTCGATTACCGATATCCGGTCCACTCCTGAATGGCTTACATAGGCCCTTTTCCCATCCGGGGAAATGACAATGTCAAATGGATCGGAGTAATAGGCATTGGGTTCATCCAGCAGGAGCTGGACCATCCTGCCATTTTCTTTCTGTTCAATCACGCCTATCCCGTGTGTCATCATCCATCCCCTTTCCACCTGTATTGAGGGAAGCAGGTTTTTGGGCCGTATAAGTGTAGTCAGGGAAAGGTCACCTCCGGGTGTAAAAGCAACATTTTCCATGATATATGCATTCTCAAATATCATGCGCTCCCGGATCCGTTGTGTTCGGGTATCGGCCACGGTCATTTCTGTCCTGGGAGGGGTTCTGTAAGTGGTGCGCAGGGAACGCCTGCTGGTGACATATACACTTTCTCCGTCGGGGGAAAAGGCCGCTGAAACCGGGTTGTTGCCGGCCCTGAGCCGTTTTTTTTCTTTGTTGGTTTCAAGGTCAAAAATGGATATATTATTTGAATATGAATTGACGACATACAGGTAACTGTCATCCGGACTGATTGCAAGTCCCGCAGGTCCTCCTCCGGTCGCCAGTGTATCTGTTATCCGATTGCTCGCAAGGTCAATGACAAATACCTGATCGGTCCACTGGCTGCTTACGAATGCTCTTTCCTCACTGCCGTCAAGTACAAGGCTGTGTGGCCTGTTGCCAACCTGTATCTTCTCCAGTACAAGGTCTTTTTCCGCATCCACTACCAGCATGGCATTTCCTTCCTGCGCAATAACATAAAGCCTGCTTCCATCCCTGGAGATGGACAGGTTAAGGGGTGATAGATAATCCGCATTGATTAGCCTGGCTGCCAGACCATCCTTCTGAGTGTATAAATGACAGGAGAAGCAGTTCAGCGGGTGATCATCCGTTGCTGTAACCCAGTTCACATGTTCAATGGACATTTTTCGTGCAGGTATCATCAAAAGGATGAGTGCCAGCAGGAGGCCTGAGATAATTATTATAGTCTTATACTTGCTCATTTAAATCAAATCATGGATTGGCTGGTATCTCGACTGGTGGCTTATTTACGGCCATTGGTACCCTGTTCTCCGGTACAAGTTCCGGGTCGGCATGGCAACCCACGCAACCCCGTCTTTCATTTGGCCTGAGCCATATCCAGGCTGATGGACCGCGAATTGTGTTCCCATCCAGGTCAACAGTACGTATTTGTACCGGTGTATCTGCGGCTATTTTAAGGTAAAATGATCCGTCCTCCTCGGCCTGGATTTCTCCCATCAGTCCTTCCCTGCCCCAGACCTGAACAAGGTTGCTGTTATTATCAATTGCATCGACAATCTGTGAGAGATGAATATCCTGGCAGAGCAGTAATCCGGTGGGATTACTCTCGTTTACAGCACT
Source organism: Bacteroides sp. (assembly GCA_011053095.1). GTDB lineage: Bacteria > Bacteroidota > Bacteroidia > Bacteroidales > SM23-62 > SM23-62. Next base: position 34,221 of record DRHS01000036.1, on the reverse strand, counting down.
CGGAAGTTTCCTGGGCCTGTTATATTCGGCCACCATTACAGGATCGAAAACATGAAAATCAGGCCGCTGTACGATTAATTCGCCCAGTTTGCCGGTCTGTGGATCAAATTCATAAAGGGCATAGGTTTCCGCTGGATTATCCCGGTATGAAACAAGAAAATTACCGGCAGGCATTTCTGATGCGGAATGAAAACTGCCCGGCACTGCAGTTGCAAGATTTTTTCGGGAATTGAGGGGTCTGTTCTGGTCAACCGCAAGCAGATCCCCTTTCATAGGATCCTGCGTGGAGGATTCGATGAAAACAATCTCATTATCCCTTGTTTCAATCCCCTTTCCCCAAAGGTTGCCACCGGGAACAGGCTTGTAAAATAATTCTGCCTTGGTACCATCGGGCCTCAGGGCAAGGTAAATCTGTTCACCTACCCGGGGAGACAATTGCCGGCTAACTGTAAGCAACCGGCCGTCGAGCATAATATTGGATGCCATGTCTCTATGGGGGTGGAAGCTGATCTGCTTCATTTCTGATCCGTCCGTATTGCAGCTATATAGCAAGAATGTTGGTGGTGGTTTATTCCTTGAAGCAGACCTGCTGAACACTATTCGTCCTGAAGGTAGATATACAGGGTCCAAACAGTTTACCTCTTCTCTTGTTACCTGCCTGATTGACATATCATTCAAATCCATAATCCATACCTGCCAGGGGTCCGATTTATCTTTTTTCCCAGTAAACAATAAAAAACTTCCATCGTATGACAGGGAAGGGGAGCAGGCTGAAAAGAAACCCTCTGTAAGAACCAGTCTCTCATTTAGGGACATCCCGGGTTTCACAGCCACCAGGCGGGAGCCCGGAGAGTACCTCCAGGGATATCCCAGTGTATAGTCAGGATCAGGAACACTTGCAGGAACCTGTGTCATGATAATCCACCCTGTAAGTGACCCGTTCCTGCATGATCCAAGGTATATGATGCTGATCATCAGCGTGAACAGAAATGCAGTATATTTTATGGATTTCTTAAGGCTCATCTTCTCCTATTCCGGTTCAGTGATTTCAAGAATCTGTTTCACTTCGACATTCTCGAGTACCTGGACCTTCCCGGAGGGCCAGATGATCTCAATTTTATCCACCACTTCATATTTGTTCAGTCCAAAATGCATTCGGGGATCATTCTGAGACAGGTAACCTGTGGTACTCTTTTTCTGGGCTGACTGAGTCAGTTCGCCCGTAACTACACTGACTCTCGCCCCGACACCATCTCTGTTGCTGGTTGTTCCAATCAGGCTAAGTATCAGCCAGTTATTTTCATTGCCCTGGTTATTCCTCAGAAATACACCATAGTTATCAAGGTTTAAGATAAAGGCATCAAGGTCACCATCATTGTCATAATCCCCGAAGCATGCCCCCCGGCCCACCAGTTCTTTTTCAAAATATTTCCCAAGTTCAAGAGATACGTCAACGAATTTTTCACCATCCATATTTTCCAGCAACTGGTCTTCCTGTCCGTACAGATGCTTTAGCTCACCGTTTACCTTGAATATATCCATATCCCCGTCATTATCATAATCTATGAAAGAGGACGCCCAGCCGACATGCTGCCCGCAAGCGCTGGCAATGCCGGAAGGATTTGACATATCACTGAAAATACCGCTTCCTTCATTTTTGAACAGGGAGCAATATCCATCGTCCGAGATAAAGATATCCAGAAGTCCATCATTATTATAATCTGCAAAATCAACAGACATGCTTATTGTTGCCTCTCCAACCTGGTTAAATGCGACTCCAGACATTATTCCCTGATCCTCAAATACTTTACCGGCCTCATTGTGATACAGGTAATTCACCATATGGTCATTGGCGATATAAATATCAATAAACCCGTCATTGTCATAGTCTGCCGCACCAACTCCCATCGCCCTTCCGTCCGGATTGAAAATGTTCATGATTTCGGTAACATCTTCAAAACTGCCGTCTCCGAGATTACGATAGAGAATATCTGCCTGGGCATCGTATGCCATGGGACCGGGAAAACCATCCGGTTCGTAATAATACCCGTATTCAGGATCATATTCCAGATAATTTCCGACATAGAGATCCAGCAATCCATCGTTGTCATAGTCCAGCCACACAGCTCCGACACTGCACTGGTCCCCTCCAACCTCAGCCGTTCCGGTTATATTTTTAAAGGTCCCGTCTCCATTGTTCCTGTAAAGGACGTTTGCACCCCAGTTACTCACATATATATCAGGGAAACCATCATTATTAAAATCTCCCACTGTCATTCCCATTCCATATCCCTGATCGCCTACGCCGGATTTTTTTGTAACATCAGTAAAAGTTCCGTCCCCCTGGTTGTGGTAAAGATGGTTTTCCGGCAATTTTCCTGGTTTATCGCCTTCACTCAGACCTTCAGCAAAAGTTCCATTACTTACATAGATATCCAGATAGCCATCCTGGTCGTAATCCAGGAATACAGCGCCTCCTCCGACAGACTCAATGATGTTGCTTAAATGATCATCGCCGATGGAGTGTTTGAAATCAATTCCAATCTCTCCGGTAATCTCCTGGAAGTAATCATCCGATTCAGCGGGCAGGGAGGTGGCTCTAATATCATTACCTGTGGAAGTGGCTTTATCTTTGTTAACGCACGCGCTTAAAACAGTTATTGAAATCAGCAGGAACAGGATACGATTGTAACTACTGAATTTGGGCGGATGTTTTCTATTTTGATTCATTGGTCTGTAATATTATTCCTGGGTAAGATTCATCTCAACCAGCCTGTTTTTTCGTTTATCGGGGCCTTCATAAGAATCAGAAAACAACTCAAGATCCCATACATCTGCAAATACACGTCCGGCTTTAAGTTTGATTCCATATTCAAGTACCTCTTCAAGTGCCCGGATTCCCGGGGGTGAGAAGAAACCATTTTCAGATAAAAAATCCATCGCACCATTACCTGCCCGGGTCGGAATAACCGTACAGCATTCAACACCTGCATCGAAGGCAAAATCAATAGACTGCTTCGCCCAGTAAATACCTTCTTCTTCGGTTAGAAACGGTGGGCGAAGGAGAATAAATGCACGAGAGCGAATATTATTTTTTTTCAGAAACCCGATGGAATTCCTGAAATCATCCGGTTTCATTTTTTTATTGAGCCTGGGAAGCACCTCTGGATGCACCGTCTCGAGTCCCACAGCAACTTGTAATTCAGGCTTAAGCATATCCCGGAATTCCAGGCATTTCTCATTAATGAATTTTGGATGGTTTTCAATTATTACCGTTTCAAAATTGCGAAGCAGAGATGCAATTTGCCGGTGGTCCTGTCTTGGGACTGCCCTCGTGTCAAAAAAATTACCACTGTTATACAACTTCAGGTGTTTAGCAGGTGGAAGCTGGTCCAGAGCCCATTCAATTTGTGAAGGGATGCAACCTTCCTTTAGCGGATCAGATGTTGTGTTTTTCCATAAATCACACATCAGGCAACGGAGGGGGCATTCGTAATTGGAAAGGAAGATGGTGGCAGTATCCTCAGCCTGGCCCGAATTGGTATATTCCTTTTCGAGTGACCATCCATAAGGCTTCATAGGATCGACGGTGTTCTTCCCCCCCCTCCTGGATAAGATCCATGGATCGCTGATATCAAATTCGGGATAATTACTCATATATGGACTGAAACTCCTTTCGATACTCAATGTTCTGGTCAGGGAAAAGCTTCCCAAAAGTGCTGGCTGAAGCCGCACCATGCTGAAAGCGCCTTTTAGGATAGACCGGCATATCCATTCCGGTTATTGACTTAATACCACTGCTGACTATCTCCCCCTTCAACCCGTAGAGTTTTTCATGATCCCAGCCAGTCAGCTCAATAAACGGAATGCCTTCGGCAATTTCAATCACATTTGGCAGTGTGTATGGACTGAATCCTTCAAAACCAAGTATGTCTCCCGGTGCATAGGTTCTCATGTGCCCCCTGCTTAATCCTCCCGAATAGGTCAGGGAGTGCTTTATGGATGCAACTCCCCATCCTTCCTGATAAAGCATAAGATTATTCAGGACGCTCCGGATGGTCAGCTCGGGATTTTCTTCAATGGGGTAGTCCTTTAAATTCTCATCCCCGCCATCGCCATCCACAATGTATTTCCAATCGGGATACCGGGAGCGAACCTGCTGCAGAAGCGCATAATTCATCGTGGCTGCCTGTATGTCGAGGGATTTGTAGTCTTCTACAACTTTAACAGTCTTTTTCCAGTCCAGATCCGATAGTTCCATCTCAACGGGTTCAAGGAATAATTCAAGATCAAGTGCCTTGAGAAAGGTCCTGGCCTGCATCAGGTCTTCACCACCTCCGTCAATGCTAAGAGTGAATGCTTTAAGTCTTGAGGGACTTTCACCAAGTTCTTTCAGGGCATGGTATGTAAGAAGAAATACTGAACCACTGTCAATTCCCGCCGAAAAAGTCACACCCACCGGGCCTTTTTCCGCCCTGAACTGCAACCATTTTTTGATTTCCTTATACAATGTTCCGATGTAGTATTCTCCAATTTGTGCGGGGGAAAGGTTCTTCCACTTGTTTCGCTCCGGGATAAAAAATCGCTCGTATTCGGGATTCGGATCGGGACATCCGAGCAATTCTATTTTTGTGATATAATGTGCCGGTGCCATCCTTGTATAGGAGGGATAAAACTGGTCTTCAAGTTTTTCTTTTTTCAGATGCCTGTATATTTCATCAATACGTTCAGCAACTACGAGGCATGGGCCTTCCTTTAGCTTTGCAATGAAATACCGAATCGGACGGCCTATTGACCTTGCCATCCGGATGGTTTTTCCATCTACAGCTACGATGGAAAATTGCCCGTCAATTTTCCGGACCGCGTCCGTATTGCCGGAATTGACTAATTCCACAGCCTCTTCATTCGACATGTTATAAATTATGTTCTTTTGGGGGACTGTTAGGTCCACAACCTTTGCCATGTATTGATTGCTCATCTTTTCCCTGAGTTTTGTTTTATGGTTATATACCGGTCAATGCCATTGATTTGAAAAGACTCCCGTTCTCCATCCGCCCATATGATCTCGATTCGATCTACTTTCTCAGTCGCTCCCAGTCCCACATGAACCCTTGGATCACTGTATGTCAGATATCCGTTGGCCCTCTGGTTTATGAAAACCTGTTTCCTGCCTCCTGCATGCACGATTACTTTGGCTCCAATAGCTTCCACCGGACCGTTCTTCCCGACAAGGCTCAAACCCAGCCAGTGGTTGTTGTTCCCGCCTTCGTTTCTGAGTAGGGTGGCTTCTGCCTGAAGATCGATATGAGATACTATCAGATCCAGGTCACCGTCGTTATCATAATCCCATGCAGCTGCTGCTCGGCCGGAACGCTTTTTTGAAAAATAGGCAGATCGCTCAGCGCCAACATTGCTGAATTTTCCTTTACCATCATTTTCCAGCAGGAGGGGATACTGAAGAATGAGCTCTTCAGCTGTACCATTGGCAGAAAAAATATCCAGGTCGCCATCATTGTCGTAATCAAATAGTTGAGCGCCCCATTGGCCTTTGCCTGCAAAGTAGCCGGATATTCCACTTATCCCGGAGATATCCTCAAACAGTCCATTTCCAAGGTTTCTGTACAGGGCACCATGCCTTAAGTCAGTAACAAGCAGATCGATTAATCCGTCTCCGTCAATATCTCCGACAGATCCATGCATGGATCCGGTGGGTTGTCCCTGGTCATTGGCAGCCACACCACATTCAATGGCCACATCTTTGTATTTTCCATTATCATTTCTGAAAAGGAAATTCAGCTGGTGATCATTTCCCTGGAAGATATCCATATCATCGTCGTCATCGTAATCGAAAACCGTTAATCCCATACATTTGGAATCGGGATAAAACAATTCATGTTCTTTTGTTACCTCCAGGAATTTTCCATTTGCCTGCTGCTCGTAGAGCATGGTTGCCTGTCCCCTGTACTCAGATGGATGCGGCATCATATCGGGAGTTGTGGGTGATATGTATGCCGGATCGAAGGCAAGAAAATTTCCAACCATGGCATCAAGAGTTCCGTCCTGGTTATGATCCCAGAAAGCGACACCCACGCTCCATTTGGTGAATCCGTTCAGCTTCTCCGGACCCTCTAGTCCCAATTCCCCTGCAATATCGGTGAATGTACCGTCACCATTATTGTGGTAAAAAACATTGCCTCCGTAATTTAATAAATAGAGGTCCTCGTCTCCGTCATTATCATAATCAACTGCTCCGGCTGCCATACTCCAGTGCCGGTCATCCACGCCGGCCTGTGCGGAAACCTCGGTGAAGCTTCCATTCCCGTTATTTTTGTAGAGTTTATTATGTGTTCCCCTGAAAACTTCTCCTTTACTGTCTGAAATACCTTCAAGCCAGGTTCCGTTCATCATGTAGAGGTCCAGCAGGTTGTCGCCGTTGTAATCAAAGACGGTAATACCCGATCCGCTGCTTTCCAGGATATTCTCATAGGTATAATCGCCGAAGGTATATCTAAAATCAATTCCGGCCTTTTTGCTTACATCGATAAATATGGGTTTTTGATCCTGGGCAAACAGGCAGGCAGGCATTAATAGTATAAACAGCCATGTAGTATAATATGCAGGAACCCTGATCATTTATTAATAACTCTGAAAATGTTTAAAGCCTCATTATTATTGGCAACCAGTAATAACTGCTGATCGCTGCCTGTGCCTATCAGGCAAATGTCCCTGGCATCCCCTTTGCTGCTGAAGCCTGAAATAGTTGATTTCACGTTGAGAAATCCGCCCTCCCCGTATTTCAGGATGCAGCCGTAGGAGGCATCCAGCCGCATCGTTTCAACTTCTGTATTATAGAGATTGCCAACCGAAATGACTTCGTTCACCCCATCCTTATCAATATCGATAAATTTGAAATCATGGATCGGTGAGAATTGTGCCTCAACAGGCAGAGTTTTCATTACGAAGTTCCCGTTGCCCTGATTCTCGATAAACACACTTTCCAGCATATCAGCCTCATAATGCAGTGCACCGCTTAATTCTTCCTGTCCGTAAATATCTTCAAGACTTGCTTCAGCAAAAGATTTAAAAGTGGGGAATTTATCAGCAATAAAAGGCATCTGCTGAGAAGAACAGCCACGCCCCCTGAGGGGAACCAGCTCATTATTGTATGTATAAGACAGAACGATATCAAAGGTACCGGACTGGTCAAAATCCTCACAATAGATATGGAAGGAATGTTCATCATCAACCTTGAATTTGGAGTTCAGTCCCATATTACCTGCAAATAAATCCATATCTCCATCACCGTCTATATCATTGGCTGAGATACTGAACCAGAGTCCCACGGAATTTTCCAGTCCCCCGACGGGAATTCTTTCAAAGTCACCATTCTTATTCTCAAGGAATTGAACGGGGCCCCATTCCCCGACGGTCACCAGGTCATCGTCGCCGTCGCCATCAAAATCAACAAAAACGGCATCCGAGACCATTCCAATCTGCTGCAGATCAGGAGCGTTCCGGCTGGTGACATCAACGAATCTTCCGTTTTCATTCAGCAATAAACAGGATCCAGGAGGGTAGGGGTATTTATCCGGAATAATCCTTCCTCCGATGAAAATATCCAGATCGCCGTCCTTATCAATATCATTTACTTTTACCGTTTGTCCACTTGTGAGAATAGCAGGAAGGACAGTAGTTGTTTTACGAAACTGGCCGCTGCCGTTATTTGCGTACAATCTGTCCTGGAACATTTTGCTCCCTGCCTTGAATTCACTGCCACCGCTAACTACATACAGATCCTGGTCTCCATCGTTGTCAAAGTCAAAGAACAGGCTGCCAAGGTCTTCGTATGCATTATCCCCGGTCCAGGGACCATTTTGCTTGCTGAACTTCCCTGCCGCAGTTTGAATATACATTTCTCCGCTTTGATCTGCCGCTCCGCCAACAAAGAAATCTTCCAGTCCATCGTTATTTACATCTGCTTTTGAGATAAATGGGCCATTATGGGACTGGCTGTAGGGCAGGAGAACCTGGTTTTCAAAATCATTGAACCTGTTCTCCCTGTGCTGGAAGTCGATACCAATATCATTCGGATCAATTTTCTGAAAGGCAGTTTCAGGAGCAGGACTTTCAGGTGCCTTGCTTTTGCTTTCCTCATCATAACTATAGGAATAGGAGGCATTGGCGGGTAGATCCCTGATGATGGATGATTGCCCGTCCGGCCATATAATTTCAGTTTCCGGAACCGTTTCCATATCTCCCAAACCAAATATCAGCGAATGTTCCACAGAGGATAAATACCCTTTTGCGTTTTGAAGCTCCTGATAAAGAATCTCCTTTCCCTTTTTGATCTTGATTTTGGACCCTATTGCAAACCTGTTTTTTGCGGGACCGGTTAATCTGAACTTTATGTAATTACCTCCCGGGCCATTGGCCGATTTACTTTCGTACAGGGAAACATTATCATCCATATTATTGGCCACAAGGTCCAGGTCCCCGTCATTATCAAGATCCCCGTATGCAACACCATTCGAGTTGAAATTGGATTCGTCAACCCAATGGTCGCTATACTTTTTATACTTAAAGTCACCTGCAGATCGATAAACAACATTTGGGGTGGTTCTGGTTATCGACATTTCAGTGATTTCCGAGATATTCAAACTTCTGTTCAACTCCTCTGCTTTTTTATCCAGTGCATTTGAGAAATCCCAGAAGATGAACTGATGTTTGACTCCATTTGCGATGAAAAGGTCTTTCATTCCATCGTTATCTATATCAAAAAACAGGGGTCCCCAGCTCCAGTCTGTCTTTGAAACTCCTGCCAGTTCAGCTATTTCGCTGAATGTTCCGTTGCCATTGTTCAATTGCAGGGTATTGTACATGTACTGGTTATGAAAACCATATTTTGCCAGTCCCCGGAAGCGGGATGTGTTCATGGGAAGCATTTCAAATTTGGACCTGAAATGATCATCCGGAGCCATTTCCAGGACAAGGATATCAAGAAAACCATCATTGTTTATATCGGACAGCTCAGTCCCCATACTGCTCAGTGAAATATGCCCGACCTGGTCATTTATTGTATTTATAAAACTCTTGTTACCCGTATTAATATACATCAGGTCTGCACCATCGTAATCACTGCATACGTACAAATCGGGATACCCGTCCTGGTTTATATCCCCGACGGCTATGCCAAGCCTGTATCCAAAATTGGTCAGTCCCGCAGCAGCAGTTTTTTCAACAAACCTGTTATCAATATTCTCAAAAAACTTATCGGTTTGGAGTTTACCGCTCTCAATATCGGCACGCAACTTCCTATAATTAATAAATTCCAGCTGGAAGGAGGGGGTAGGCTGGTTCATCAGGTACATATCGAGATCACCGTCAAGGTCATAATCAAAAAAGGCTGTCTGAATAGAGTAGGATTCATTGTCAAGTCCATACTCTGCAGCGGATTCAGTAAATGTAAGATCTCCGTTGTTAATGAATAGTTTATTCAATCGTTCTTCGGGATTATTATAAGGACCGCCTCGGCACACATAAATATCCAGGAATCCATCCGCATTGATATCCACCATATTAATACCCGTTGACCAACCCCCATGGATCCCGCTGATGCCGGCACTTTTACTGATGTCTTCAAAGGTAAGGTCACCCTTGTTCAGGTAAAGTTTGTCAAAAACGGAATTGCCGCCCAGGTAAATGTCAGGTAGTCCGTCATTATTAATATCCCCTATACCAACCCCGCTTCCATTGTAAATGGATTCATATGCCAGGTAGTTATGATCTTCCGTTTCAAGAACCTTATTGGTAAAATATAGATTGGTATTCCGTGGATTGGTAAGGTTTAAGAAATATTCTGTCTTTTCTTCATTAACAGCTGGATTATCTTTTTTACCGGGTTCTTTTGAGCATGACAGGCTCAAAAGACAAATAAGGACTATAATATACTTTGAAGTATTCAAGATTTTCGGTTTTAGTTGAATAACAATAAAGAAATTTTGCTTTGGGTGAGAATAACTTTACGGATTTATTAAGGACTTATTCTCCCCCGTATAATCTATTTAATTCGCTTAATACATCCTGTGAAATATTCAGTTTATCTTCACTATAGATTACGGTTCCTGTCCCAACAGTCCCGAAAACAATCTGTAAGCCCCTGGATTTAGCATAATACTTTACGAAATCAGATATTTCATTGTTTATAGCCTCCAGTCCCTCAAGTCTCTTAACCTCAAGTTGCTTCATAAATTTATCTTGTTGCTCATTTATGGCTGCCTGCTCCTCCTGAAGAGCCAGTTCTGCTGCATTCCTCCGGTCCTCTGACATTTGTCCAACATCTTTATAATAAGCCTCTACCTTTAGCTGGTATGGTTCAATTAAACTCTCGATCTCTTTTCTCAGTTGAACCGTTTCATCTTCCATATGCTGTTCAAAGGCTTTCATCCCTTCATAATCCTTCATGATGAGTCCCACATCAATATAAGCCAATTTATTTTGGGTGCAGGACGTCATGAGCAAGAGTGAGGCAAATAGCAGTATTAAGTTTTTCATGATATTAGACTAAAATTGAGCTTCAGACAGTATTTAATCGCGCATCTAAAATTACAGATTTAGATTATAATCTGCCAATTCTTGTTCACACTATTTAATTATTCCGTCTGTCAGGTAATCCAGGGTCAGATTCTGGTAGAAGAGTTTACTCTCACCGGCTTCATAAAAGAGGCCGATACTACCATTTTTCAGTTGTGTAAGGCATGAGTAGGCATACTGATCCGGTTCCACCAGTTTTGACCATTTCCAGGATTGGCCGTAGTCATCGCTGACACGGACCGTTCCGTTTTTCCTGCCCTGCTCACTTGCTGGATTTGCGAATATCAATAATTGTTCTCCTTCCTTATCTGGGTGTGGAATTGAAATAAGGCTGGCCATGCAGGTGGGACAGGGCAGTTCCTCGTCATGGCTGATCGCTGACCATGTAGAGCCCCGGTCATTGCTGGTCGAGATAAGCCTGCGCTGGATCCCATAATGGTTTCTTGAGTTGACTATCCAGGTGCCCCCAGGCAGTTCCACTATCTGTGTTTCAGTAACAGATGTAATTCCATCGCCCCAGGCATTGGTTCTCTCCCAGGATTTGCCATGATCATTACTGACAATAAGAGATGCGGTCATTATATTGGTGCTGTCCTGCGTTGTATAGATACAGAATACCAGGCTTCCGTCACCTGTCTGTATTCCCACACCCGGCGCCGTACCAAAGAATTTCATGTTAAGCGCTTTACAATCGGGGGATATATCGATAGGTTCAGACCAGGTTTTGCCCTCATCTTTTGAATAAATGGAATGGATCTGGCATGTAAGTCCATCCAGACCAGGTTGGGATTGTGCGATACCTACTCCCTGTCCCATAGTATACAGCGCCCAGAGAGTAGATGTTTCAGTGTCGTAAACCATGGCTGCATCTGCTGCTCCCCAGGGAATATCATAACCCTCAGGCTGTCCGTAATCAACAATGATCTGTACCTCACCCCATGTTTCCCCCCCATCCTCTGAACGACGAATGGCCAGGTCAACATTGTTGGGAATGTCTCCCTTCCTGTCAACCCGCGCATCAACCATTGCTATCAAAGTACCCGACGGGGTGCATATCAGGGATGGTATACGGTATTCGACCACATCGGCTAATCCCGCTGAAAATAGTTCTTTCGTAGTCTTGTCTTCCTGCAGGGTACCCGTACAACTACTGATCAGCAAAAGAATACATACTGAAATAATTTTTGAATTTTTTTTATTCTTTTTCATTGCATAAATCTATTTAAAAAGGAGTTTTAGTTCCTGGTCAAGGACATTGATTAAAGTTTCCCAATGTTCCAGAACCTTATTATCCAATGGAAGCATTCCGAAATGGTCACATGGGGATAGTTCCATGTACCGGATAATATCTCCCTTATATTTATTAAAAAAGGCCTGTGCCTGAACCACAGGCACATCTGCATCTTCACTACCAAATGATGGTCAGAGGGATCCTTGAATCTCTCAATTTAAGCGGATCTGACAATGCATAGCGTTCAGGGAATTGTTCGGGTTATCCCCGGTAAATCTTTCAATCTGGGATGGCTGGCCAGGGAGCCTTATTGATGGGACCTTCAGACTCCATTCTCTTGTATTCCATACCGATTAAATTTTACCCTGCTTGCTAAGATCAGTATCTAATTTTTTCTTGTACTCTGCATGTGCCTTTTCATCGATAACAACATCGCTGCCGTAAAAAATAAACCCTATGGCCCGCCTGTCCCGGTTGCTGTTATTTGAATTGGCCCTGTGAATGGTCAGACTATGGTGGACCAGGATATCACCTGCCCCGGCTTTCATCTGTACTTCTGCTTCTGAGTCTTCATCGGACCAGTCGGTCACGCCCTGGGAAAATCCCAGCAATGCGGTTTTTCCATGTTCACGCATACCTTTTTTATGAGATCCGGGTATATAGCAGACTGCCCCGTTTTCGGCATCGGCATCTCCCAGGGAAAGCCACATGGTGAGGGCCACCTGGGGCATAATCATGAAATAATAGCCATCCTGGTGGGCCGGTGTTTCTTTTCCCTGGTAAGGGATTTTATTGAAATACTGAGTGTTCTTCAGTACTGCCTTGCCTCCGAGCAATAGTTCAGCCAATCCCATGACTTCCTTCGAATTGGCCAGATTGTTAAACCAGGGATCAAAATCATGCATATGCTGAATCTGTTTCAAAGTAGACTGATCCAACTTATTCTCATAATAAACTTCCTCAGCCGGGATAGCGGGTATAACTTCTTTTATAAACCTGTCGGTTTGAGAAGTTAACTCTTCAACCTGGTCTTTTGAAAGAAAACCATTTATTGCTACATATCCCTTTTCGTCGTAGAATTTTTTAATCTCTGTTGGATTCATCGCTTGATTGTAGAATTACCTATTTGTTGTATAGAAAAACAGGAGAGTACTTGCGTACCCTCCTGTTTTAAAACTAGAGTTTTATTAAGAAGCTACGGATTCGCCCTAAAACGCTGTAACTTCTACGATATTTACCGTGTATGTATTGGAAACAGAACCGTCTCCGGAGGTTACCGTATAGGATTTTGATCCGGAACTCCAGTCCTGTTCAAATCCTCCATAAGGAGTCATCGTCGAATAGAGAGTAGGAGTTACAAATACCGTAAAGGTGGTCCAGTCCATTCCAGGCAGGATATCTATCCTGATTGCCTTTGCGGAATGGTCATAAAACGTCCTTTGTGAATCATAGGGTACATCCCGGACATCTATTGATGCCATAAGTACTCTGGCATCACTTTGTGATGCAATATCATCGAGTTGATAGTCACTGTCGCATGCAACAGATGAAAGGATTACAATCGAAAATAAGGCTAATATAATTTTATTCATCATAGTATATTTTAAAAATTATTTAACTGTATATCCGGGTGATTGTGTGAGATTTCCATTCTGAATAAGTACACTTTCCGCGACCGGCCAATAATAAAAATCCCATACAGCCGGATTGGTTGAATCATCACCTCTGTTTGTCATGAAGCGGGGGACATACTGAGCTACTTTATGAGCCCGGATAAGATCCCAGTAGTGTTTGTTCTCAGCACATAATTCCCTCATTCTCTCCTTTATGATCTCATCCTCAAGTGTGGCTTGGTCCGTTGCTCCTGCATAAGGGGCTATGTCTCCTCTAGCCCTTGTCATGTCAAGGGTAGCAACAACTGCCGCTGTTTGACCACCAATGGTATTCAGGGCTTCTGCCTTTAAGAGCAGCATATCTGTCCACCTGTACAATGGCATGTCATTGTCCCAGTACCTCCGGTTGTCCGCATCAACTCCAATTCCCGGGAATTTAAAACAGGTATTGAGTGAGCCGTCACCATAAATGTCTAACATGGTGGCGTTGTACCTCAGGTCTCTGTAATCGTCCATAGTTACCTGATCATACTGATTGTAAGGATCAACATGGGGGTTAACCGTCTGTAATTCCTTGAATACATTATTCATGGTATTTCCGATTTCAACCCTGTTTAGTCCCTCATCCGTATATGCAATCGGGAAGGTGTTCTGCATGGTATCAGGTACATTATCAATCCGTATCGTGATTAACCAGTGTGCATTTCTCACAGGTCCTACGATATAATCATAGTAATGTGCCCAGATATACTCGGGACTGTCGTTTGCCTCCCTGGTGAAAGTAGAAGCCCATGGACCTGTATTAAAGGATACTGTATTAGAAGTTTCAATGGCGTCAATGGCTGCGATTGCCGTATTAAGATCTGCAGTTACCGCAGAACCTCTTGCAGTATAGGCTTTCCCTGTCCACATATAAACTTCCGCCTTCAATGCATATGCCGCAATTTTGCTTACAAAATTTTTGTCTGCAATACCATTAGGCAAACCTGCAATAGCTGCTTCAATATCTGTCTTGACAAAGTCAAGAACTTCTGCCTTTGGAGAACGTGAATAATAGGCATCCAGTCCCGGTTTACCTGTAGTCGGTTCCTTAACCAAAGGAACGTCACCAAATATTCTGACCAGGTCGAAATAGGTAAAAGCCCTGAGGAAATGAACAATTGCTATCAGTTCAGTTTTTTTGGCTGCATCCTCAAATGTAATTGCCTCAATTTCCTGCAAGAACAAATTGCAATGGTGAACAGTTTCGTACCATCCTCTCCAGTTGCCACCACCGAGTGTAGCCGTTTGTGTATGCAGTTCCGGAGGATTTGTAAACCGGGGTCCTAAACCTCCCGGTCTTAACATATCGGTCCTTCCATCAACATAAGACATATAACCGCTTTGCGATAAATATGTAGCAGCCACATCGGCCTGAATTCCAATTACATAAGTTTGTGCGTCTCCTGGCGACTGCCAGAAACTTCCTCCGGTGATATCATTGTAGGTATCAACCTTGAGGTGGTCTTCGCACCCTACAAAAAGTAAGGAGCTCAGAACAATTGGTATAAATATATTAAGTATGTTTTTCATGTTGTTCTGATTTAAAATTTAAGATCTATCCCAAAACTGATAGTCAGCGGGGCCGGTGGTACTCTGCTTATATTGTCCGAACCATCTACCTCAGCTGGATCCATACCTTTATAATTGGTTAAGAATCCTACATTGTAGCCTGTGACGAATGTACTCAGTTCCTGAAGTCTGATTTTGTTAGCCCAGGCCTGTGGGACAGTATATTTAAGCTCTATATGTCTCAGTGCTAAATAATCTGCTTTCTGCAGGAATGGTTCAGTTGTTCTCCCATAGTTCCAGCCCGTATGGTTGTTTGCCCAGGTATAACGTGCAAAACCATTATCTCCTTCTTCAAGCCATGAACTTCTGTTATACAGACCTGGCCTGTCACCTCCCTGTGCCTGAGCCATCATCCTCATACCCATCCAGTCTTCAACCATGTGCCCCGTCATTGCTTCCAGGGTAAATGAGAACAGGAATTTTCCAAATCCGGGAGTCCAATTCAGCGTATTTGTAAAACCAAATCTTTTATTGTGGGTTTGGTAACCCTTAAATTCACGATCATAAGAATTAAGCCTTCCATCGCCGTTCAAGTCAGCCCACATATGATCACCTGGCTTTTTAAATTGCCTGTGGTTTGCTGAACCGGCCATAAGCTCATCATAATGTGTTGCATTGTATGCATCAGCCTCATCCCAGTTTTGGATTATACCTTCATTTACATAGCCATATATAGCTCCTGAACGCTCTCCTTCAGCCAGGCCGCCAACAAGTATGGGATCTCCTGTGGGATTATCCGGGTTGGTAACAAAAGTTCCACCAATTCGGTTTGCCTCGGTGCCGTTGTCAGGTAATTTAATTGTTTCCTGACTTAAAAGAAGATCGGCAAACGCAGATACATTCCAGTTCCAGTCTCCGCTTCTTACGATATTGGCATTAACACTGAGTTCAATACCCGAACTGCCAAATGTTCCGACATTGGTCCTGATACCTGTATAACCTGTAAAGGAAGGAAGTGGTTCCAGGAACAATCTGTCAATGGAGGCTTTATCATAATAGTCGAATATTAAACCAAGCCTGTTGTTCAGAAAGCCAAGATCCATTCCAAATCCCCATTCCCGGGTTGTTTCCCATTTCAGTTCTGGGTTTTGCAGGTTGGACTGAAGAACTCCGGTGGTGCCTGCATAACTGGTTGTTGCATAGCGACCCTGGGTGTCATAAATACTCAGGTTCTTTGATTGACCGGCTTCACCATAGGCAGCCTTAATCTTGGCTTTTGTAAACCAGCTTGCTCCCATGCTGCTCCAGAAATCTTCCTGGTGAATGTTCCAGCCGGCTGATATTCCGGGGAAAATCCCCCATTTGTTTTCATCCGTAAACTTATAGTTTCCGTCTGCCCTCAATGTTGCATTCAGCAGATACCTTTTCTTATAGTCGTAAGATACCTGTCCGAACCAGCTTTGGATGGCAGTAGCGACATACTCGGAACTAACCGTACTGTTTTCCTGGGGTGTTGTTGGTTGCAGAACCGGAACTAAATCCGATGCTGAACCGAAAGTGGAACCTGCCACTTCATAATCACGTGTATCTCTGAAGGATGATCCAGCCAGTAGATTCAGGGAATGATCCCCGAATTGCTTGTCATATATTAAAAGTGCATCAATCTGGGTCTGAAGTGCACTTGTGGACCAGGCAGACTGATCGCGCTTTGCACCGCTTATCTCATTCTCATATATCATTGATGCATAATTAGATCCAAGGTGCCTGGCAGAAATCATTGGTTTGAATGTCAGGCCCGGTATAATTTCCCATTCCATAAATGTACCTATTCTCAGATCTGAATTTACCCTTTCTCGTATGAGGTGTGATTCATAATATGCAGGATTGTATTTCCCGCTATTTTTGAAGTTAGGTGCCGGGCTGCCATCTTCCTTAAATAACCTTGTGGTAATGGACTGCCTTCCGCTTCTCTGATACCATTGGTTTCCTTCACCCCTGTTTTCATCTTCAAGTGTATAACCAAAGGTAAATCCTGATTTTACTTTGTCAGACATTTTAAAATCAGTGTTTGCACTCATATAATATCTTTTGTAATCATTAAATACACCAACACCCTGTACATCATAGAAACCAAGGGATACATTGTAAGTTGCCTTTTCACTGCCCCCGTTGAAATTCAGGAAGTAATTATCGGCGCTTCCATCCGTAAGGGTAGCATCCTGCCAATCATTAACAGGAAATGCCATCTGCCTTCCGGTTACAGGATCGACTGTCTTGTGCCATCCAGCCGGCAGAGAACCATTAAATGCAATTACATCATCATACCAGTGTAGCTGTGAGGCGTTGTCCAGTACATAACCTGCCTGAGAAGGATCATATGGCTGAACTGCTGACCACCACTGTGATCTACCCGAGATGAATTGATATCCTGTACTCCGCTCATAATTCAGGTATCCAATTCTAGCATAATACATTTCCTCTTCCGGGGTCATCACAGGTTGCCTGTACCTTTCAATACTCTGCCATTCATGTGCATACTTAAATTGAACGCTCATTTGTCCTACCCTTCCGGTGCGTGTTTTTACGATGATAACACCATTGGCAGCCTGAGCTCCATAAATGGCAGCAGCAGCAGCATCTTTTAGGATAGTGAACTCCTCAATATCATTCATGTCAAGACCGCCCAGGTCATCCTGGATGAATCCATTCACGATATACAGGGGAGAATCTCCACCAAACCCGGGCGTCGTACCACCCCTTATCTGAATGGCAGGGGCAGAACCCGAACGTCCATCCTTCTGCAGGACAATAACTCCCGGTACTTTACCAACAAGAGCATTTACAGCATGCCCTCCGGCTGGTACATTCTGGAGATCCTCTCCAGCGACGGTTTCAATGGAAGTGGTGATTGTTGCCCTGGACTGGCTACCGTAACCTGTTACCACAATCTCTTCAATTGCAGTAAGGCTTACAGCCAGTGCAGTATTGATAACCGTCTGGTTACCAACAACAATTTCCTGAGTCTCGTATCCAACAAACGAGTAAACCAGAACTGATTCACCACCGGCTACTGTGATGGAATAATTTCCATCCACATTGGTAATGGTACCATTCGTGGTCCCTTTTTCCTGGATAGTCGTTCCCGGAACGGTCTCACCTGACTCCATTGTCACAGTACCTGTCACTGTAACCTGGGCCAGAACCACTAGGAACGTCAGATTAAATAGAAATGCGACAAGGAGAACTCTCCTGGCCCATTTCTTAAAGTCAAAGTAACTTTTCATAAGCATAGTCTTAGGTTAAACATTAACATAGTAATAATTATAAATTCAGATTTATATATTTATTTGACAATATGTCCATATTTTGATTCTTTTTGAAAAAGGCAGAAAAGAGGTATTAACCAACTAAACCTAACCTAACCTAACCTAACCTATTTTTATCTACGAAGCCTATCCAAGCCACTAAGAGTATTATCAAATTGCTGTTTGATAAACATGATATTTGAAACCTCTTTTCTGCCAATTTTCTTTTTGTTAAATTATTTCGTTCCTGAAACCAGGAATACTATTACAAGTACCAGTATTAGCGATGCTATTACTATATACAATACCAGTTCCCAAATTCTTAGCCTTAAAAGGCTTCGTTTCTTTTGTTTATATTCGGGTTCTGGCTCCAATATTTCTAGTGTGTAAACATCTTATACTTTACTGGTGACAAAGTTCAGTAACCTGCACAAATATGATTCATTCAAATGTTCCGGATTAAGATACAAATGCTACAATGCTTGTTGAAATGATACAGGAATGAATAGAAATGTTACAGGGGTATGAAAACGGGACTTTAGGGTATTTTATTCAGGTTGTGTGAGCCTTCTGGTAATCGAGGGGTGAGGTATCATAAACCTGCCTGAAACAGCGGTTAAAATAGGAACGGTTTGAAAATCCCACCATATGCATCACTTCCCCTACTGTAATACCTTGCTTAATGAGTATTTCTGCTGCCCTTTTAATCCTGATATTCCTTACAAATTCATTGGGGGATAAACCTGTGAGACCTTTTAGTTTTCTGTACAGTTGAACACGGCTGTCAAACATTTCTTTTGCAAACTTCTCAACCGTGAAGACAGGATCATCAATATTCTTCTCAATAATTGCAATCGCTTTTTCTATGTATTTCTGATCGATT
Organism: Bacteroides sp.; assembly: GCA_011053095.1. Classification (GTDB taxonomy): domain Bacteria; phylum Bacteroidota; class Bacteroidia; order Bacteroidales; family SM23-62; genus SM23-62. The sequence continues at coordinate 15,048 of DRHS01000036.1, read as the reverse complement.
GATTTCATGGAAATCTCTTCGGGCTTGAATTGATCATCCCTGAAAAATTTCTCCTTCAGAAGGTTTCTTGATTTGAGGAGGTTTTCGATCTGGGCATCCAGATTTTTCAGGTGAAAGGGCTTGGCGATATAAGCATCTGCCCCAACTTCCAGTCCCTCAAGCCTGTTTTCCACAGTACTTCTAGCGGTAAGTAATATAACCGGTATATGGCTGATCCGGATATCCGTCTTGATCTTTTTGGTTAGTTCTATTCCATCCATCTCAGGCATCATAATATCAGATATAACAAGTTCTGGATGATTAATGATTATTGATTTCAGGGCCTGCACTCCATCTGTTGCAGTATGTATCCGGTATTGGTTAATAAGATTGTCATGCAGGAATTCGAGCAGGTCATGATCATCTTCGACCAGTAGAACCAGGGGGAGCTTTTTAAGGTAGGACTGAGAAGGTCTGCTTACCTGGATTGTCTCTAAATTATCTGCATATTCCGGTACCTCATCTTTCAATATGGCTTCCTGGAGCGCAGGGCTTCCTTCGTGTTTGATAGTTTTATCAGTGTCTGATTCCTCTCCGGCGCCAAGATATTCTTTTCCCATCGGAAAATATACAATGAAGGAACTGCCTTTATTAATTTCACTTGTGATGTGGATTTCCGCCTTATGCATCTCCAGAAGTTTTTTCACAAGGGAAAGTCCGATTCCCATTCCCGTTCCATCTGAATCCTCCACCTTATAAAATCGTTTGAAGATACGATCAATATCTTCTTTGCTGATGCCCTTGCCTGTGTCACTTACACTAATATAAAAATAATCTTCTGCGACGGCCGTCCTGTTCTCAGATTTCAGGGTATCAGATAGTTCCTTGTTTTCGATAGAATTGCATGTATCCACTTCAACACGTATTTTACCCCCATCCAAAGAGTAATGGAAGGCGTTCGATAGTATATTGGTAAGGATCTTTTCAATTTTATCGTGGTCGTACCAGGCATTTATCTCTGATTCATAATAGAGCTGATCGTATCTGATTTTTCTAATTGCAGCCATCTCATCGAACACGGAACAAACCTCTTTAATGGTATTTACCACATCACCTTCGGCAGCCTTAAATTCCAATGCTCCCTGGTCCATCTTCCTAAAATCAATTATTTGATTTACAAGTCGCAGCATCCGGTTCACATTTTTCTCCATAATGCCAAATTGCTTATCTCTTTCCCGGATAGAAATATTTTCCTTTAATTTCTGCAATGGTCCCAGTAATAAGGTCAGAGGAGTTCTGAACTCATGAGAAATGTTCGTAAAAAATTGCAGTTTCATCTGGTCAACTTCTTCTCTGCGCTGGAATTCTGCCCGTTCCAGCTGCAGTTCAAAATTCAGTTTCCTTCGGTTGTTTGTAATCTGACGTGCATAGGCAAGTCCGCCAAGGATCAACAGGATATAGACCAGTAATGCGATTTTGGTCCTGTAAATAGCAGGATGGATGACCATGGAAATTCGTCTGGCATCATTGTTAAACACACCATCAGAATTAGATGCTTTAACTTCAAAAACATAATCTCCTGGTTTCAGATTTGAATAGGTGATGGATCTTCTCCTGAAATCCGTTGAAGACCATAGTTCATCTACTCCCTGAAGCCTATAGTCAAATTTTATTCTTTCCCGTGCCGAAAAAGCCAGGGCTGCAAAATCAAATGAAATGACCCTGGAATCATGTGACAAATCAATCCTGTCTGTTTGCAAAATCGAGCGCTTGAGTATTATCCTTTTCCCTACCTTTTCCCCAACGTCAACAGACCTGTTGGATATTTTAAGATCAGTAATAATTACCTCGGGAGCGGATGTATTTTCATGGGTATCATCAGGTGAAAAGATGCATAATCCATTTACACTTCCGAAAATCAACTGTCCCGATTTCGTTTTATAATACGCCCCAAGATTAAATACATTACTCTGGAGTCCGTCACTTTCAGTATAATTATAAATTGTATTGGTCCTTGGATCTAATTTTGACAAGCCATTTGATGTACTGATCCAGATATTTCCAAAATCATCTTCAAGGGTGCCTTTCACTACATCATTCGCCAGGCCCTCATTTTTTCCATAGTGTTTAAATACCGGATGATCTGAATACAAATCCTCTGCTTCGATCATATTTAGTCCCCCGCCCAGCGTACCAATCCATAAATTACCAGAACTGTCCGCATTAATTGAATAGATGCTGTTATTGCTCAGGCTGGCACTGTCAGAGGAGTTGTACCTGAAGTTATAGAATATACCCTCATCGATATTAAGGCGGTCCAGTCCCCCGCCACCGGTTCCGATCCACAAGTATCCTGCATGATCTTCATACAGTGACCGGATCTCATTGAATGATATCGAATGCTCATTTTCCAGAAGGTGGGGGTAATGTGTGATCCTGCCACTTGAGATTTCATACCTGTCAAGTCCCTCATAAGTACCAATCCAAAGATCTTTTCCGTTCCTGCTCGGAAACATGCTCCATATATCATTGGAAATAAGAGAATTGCCAGACATTATCTGTTTTGCTACATTTGTAAATACTTCAGTTTCAGGGTTGAAACGGTACAAACCCATTCCCTGGGTCCCAATCCACAGAATTCCTTTTGAATCCTCAACAACGACCTGGATAATATCGCTGCCCAGTCCATCGGGATCGCCCGGACGCGGCTGATAGTTTTTGAATTTTCCGATTTTCGGAGAGTATTTACACAAACCCCCTCCCCAGGTGCCTATCCAAAGATTCTCTGACCTGTCTTCACATATCGATTTTACCACATTATGACTGAGACTGTTAGAATTATTCGGGTTATGGCGCATTGACCGGAAGATTTGTGTTGGGGGAACAATGTTACTTATGCCACCATTGTTCGTCGAAAACCAGATATTTCCGGAATTTGCAAGCATAAACGAGTTGATTGCATCGTCCCCGATACTCTTTGGATCAAGATCATCCGGGTAGTAACTTAAAAACCTGATGTCATTCTCTCTGTAAAGATCTTCATTCGGGATCATATGCAGACCGGCACCTATTGTGGCCAGCCAAAGGTTTCCGGCAGTGTCCTGAATAATGTCATATACCATTTTCTGCACGACTCCAGGTTCTTGCAGAGGAGCTACCTGGATTTGCTGCGAGACTGAGGGTATGCCAAGATCGTTTCTTCCGGAAAGCCGTGTAAGTCCATTATTGGTACCAATCCAAAGTATCGCTGAGTCGTCTTCAAAAACTGCGTTAACATTGTTGCTTGACAGTTTGACCGGAGATTCGATATCTACACCATATTTTATAAAATTCGTTTTTTCCTTGAAAAGTTCATCAGGACTCAGCATATTGAGCCCATTAGGTGTGCCTATCCAAAGATTTTTGTAGCTGTCAACGTACATACAGAGAATCCTGTTACTGCTGATGCTTCCGGGATCTGTTATCAGGTTGTAGTATCGGGTAAATGTGGAGGTCAGGGGTTTTATATATGGGTTTTTCGTCAGGTCTGCATATTTAATATGCATCTGGTTCAGTCCATTTGATGTACCCACCCAAATAGTTCCGTTTTTGTCCTGCACCAGTGATTTTACCGTATTGGATGATAGGCTCTGGGGGTTATCCGGGTCGTGATTGAAATGCCAGAATTTTTCTGTTTCGGGATCGAAATAATTCAATCCCCCTCCCTCGGTACCGATCCAGATATTCCCATCCTGGTCTTTCAGAAGAGCATTGATCCCGGAATGGCTTAAAAACTTTCCTCCTTCTGGTCCCGTTCCGAAAACCCTGAAATCATATCCATCATAACGATTCAGTCCATCCTGGGTACCAATCCAGATAAATCCCCTTCTGTCTTCAAGAACAGCGTATGCAACGTTTGAAGACAGACCCTCACCAATATCGTAATTAATAAACTCGGGACTGATCGCAAGGCCGGCATTGTTCGCCGCCTTATCAGGTACCTGAGATGCGGAAAACCCAGTTAGCAGCAGGCTGATCCCCAGGCTGATAAATAATGACCTTATGATGTAAAACTTTCCCATGGTTCATGGTAAATGCTGTTAATGCCAGGGTATAAAAATAGTCTAAATTTGGGATTATGCGTTTAGGTTCCTCCTGAATAATATAGACAGAAGAATTCCGGCAACAATCAGGACAAGCCAGCCGGGTTAAAAGATTCTGGTCCAGAAAGGTCTCAGAAAACTAATCATTCCTGTTAATGTTTACAGTCTTAGCCAGCTTGCCGGCCAGACCGGGTTATTATCATAGCTACGGTCCGGTAAAGGAAATGGGCAAATTTGGTATAGGGATAATAAAGGATTATGATCCAGACCATTACAAGGTGGAAAAAGTACAAATGATAAGCAAAACTCCATTCATGGAATCGTGCCCCTTCTACAAGCATTCCGGAGAAGGTGAGGAGCCAGAACGAAAGAAGAAAAAACCAGTCAGCGTAATTGCTTTGATCCCGTTTTCTGAGCCGGTTGAGGATCATGAAACTGGATCCGGCAAGAAGCATCATGGCTCCCAAATTACCTGCGATTTTTATTGGGTTCAGAATACTCAGGGGGTACTCGAAGAAAATCGTTGAAAGGATGGCAAAAAAGGTCACAAAAAGAAGGAGTATAAATCCCCAGAATACAAGGAAATGAGTTACAGACCGGCTTTTCTGCTCATCGCAACTATTGAAATCCCTGTGGCTCATAATCCTGCCCAGTACAGTTAGTATCCCTCTGAGAGCAGGTTGTGGAGCCTGAGGGGATTGCCCTTGATCTGGCTTGTCGGGGTTCGTCTTTTGAACAGTCCTCTGTGTGAAAACATTCCGGGTAAACCTGCGTAGTCCAATGACTGCACCAATGGTAGAGAGTACAAAGAGGGCTGTAAAAGAACCATTCAGCCAGGCATGGGAAAAAAATTCCGAATAGTCCACGGGTCCCTCAGGAATACTGAAAGTCCCGGCCAGTGACAGGATCAGGATTATTATGGCAGCCGGAAACAGTATGGCGGCCGGAAAAAAAGCCGGTTTTTGCATCCAGCGGGCAAGAAAAGCCGGTTTGGAATAATGGACGATCTGTTCCTGCCGAAGTGCTGCCAGTATTTCGCCGGGTTTAACTCCCCGGGGACAGCTGACCGAGCAATCACCACACTGATGGCAGGTCCACACATGGGGGTCTGCCATCAGCCTGTCTCTCATTCCCCATGCTGCCATGATCATCTGTTTGCGTGGGAATACATCCTGGTCTTCTGACAGGGAACAGGAAGCTGTACAGGCTCCACACTGCATGCAGGTGGTGAGCTGGGAACCGGTTGCGCCCTGCAGTTTTTCGATGAATGCTATATCCGGACTGATTTCGATCATTTACATGTCCTTAAATGGATTGGGACCGATATCCTCAATGGTTTCCATGTAATCATCAATTATCTCGGGGATCCTGTGGTACTCATCAATTTCGAGGAAGACCGTTTCAATCCTTTCAGGTTCAAGCATCATCGTTTGCAGAGTTTCCTGGATATTTTCCGACCGGGTTTTCATGAGTTCACTTCCCGTGATAAAATGGCATTGGTAGTCCTCACCGGGTTTGCAGCCGATCTGCAGAATTCCGTCATACCCGGCCGAAAGTGCGTCTGAGAGCCATATCTTGTTGATCGATCCTATGCAACGGACGGGGATTATTCTTAGCCAGGGACTAATACGGTGTCTGTGCAGGGCCGCCAGGTCAAAGGCCGGATAGGCGTCATTCTCGCATACAAACGCCAGAACCCTGGGCTTCTCCTCAAATTCATCCGGTATAGGAATGGATTTGATCATGGAAGAAATTGCATGAATGGAGTAGTTATCAAAATTAATGATGCGCTCCGGGCAGGATCCCATACAAATTCCACAACGGCGGCATCGGGCAGGATTGGGCAGGGGAGTACCCTTCTCGGTTTCATCGTAGGATCCGAAAGGACATTCCTCGGTACATCTTTTACAATCTGTGCATCTCTGCATGTACAAATCCGGGTAGCTTTTGTCACCCGATCTTGGATGTACAGCTTCCCCCCGTTTAGTGCTTTCGATACATTGTATGGCTTTTACCACAGCCCCCCCTGCATCCTCCATGCAAGCCTGTATGCCCTGGGGTGTACGTACTGCGCCCGCAGCATAGATCCCCGTACGCTGGGTTTCGTAGGGGAAACATATGAAATGGGAATCCGGGAATCCATATTTCCGATCAGGGAGTCCTTCCCCCTTCCTGTAAAGCAGGTGAAGGTCATCGGATTGGTTGGGCTCCATCCCGGTTGCTGCAACAACCAAGTCAGCCCTGATGCTGATTGTCTCACCCAGGAGGTTGTCTTCCACGATCATCCTGAGACTGTCATTCTCAAGTTTCTCAATCCGGTCAACCCTTCCTTTTGTAAAGAAAACATGATTGTCTTTTTGCACCTCCCTGTAGATATGTTCATTTTTTCCGGGGGTGCGAATATCTTTATATATAATGAAAATCCTGGACTCGGGGTACTTTTGCCGGATATATGAGACCTGCTTGAGGCTGGTCAGACAACATACATTGGAGCAGTAAGGCAGGTGATCCTTGTCCCTTGAACCGGCGCATTGTATAAAAACAATGGTTGAGGGTACATTGCCGTCGGAGGGCCGCAGTATACGGTCTTCTTTTTGCATGGTTTCCAGTTCAACCTGCGTAATGATGTTTTTATGATCCGTATAACCCAGATTTGTGAGTTTTGCAGGGTCATAGGGTTTCCAGCCATTGGCAAGGATGACAGATCCGACCTTGCATTCTGAGGCCCCTTTGCCGTTCTTAAGTTTGGCCAGGAATTTACCCGGCTCGCCTTCAATGGATTCAAGACTTGTGTTTTTATGAACCGTAATGAGGGTGGATGCATCCAGTTCCTCAAGTTTTTCTTCAAGGAAGAATTTGAGATTTGTCTGTTTGCTGCCGGACGCGGGTATGATATCGTGCATATTATTCAGCCGCCCACCAAGTTTGTCCTCTTTTTCAACAAGTACAACGGAATAACCTGCCCTTGCACCTTCAAGTGCAGAATGTATTCCAGTAATGCCTCCACCGAGAACAAGAATATCGGATTCCGGTGCATCGGGTATATAAGGCTCCGGCAATCCTGAAGCTGCAGTCCTGGCAATACCCATTCTCAGGTAATCTTCCGCCGCAGCCTGTGTATCCTCATGTCCGGCTTCCATAACCCAGGCAACACCTTCCCTGAGGTTTACACTTTCGCTGTGGACCTCACTGAATTTGAGTGAATCAGGTGCATGCCGGGGAGAACATCCTGCAATGATAAGGGAATCCAGCTGTTGTTCATTGATCTCATCATTTAACTTCAGATATGCTTCAGGGCTGCAAAGCACAGGATGCACCTGGCATTGTTTTACTGAGGGGTATTCTATGGCTATGGATTGGAGTTTATCCGTATCAATGGCATCGCCGATATTGCATCCGGAGCAGATATAAACACCTGTATTTTTTGATTCCTTCACCACCTTTTCGAATTATTGCAATGCATTGATCACAAGTCCCGTGGACTCTCTGACTGAGCTCGCCACATCTTTGGGCTCAAAGCAGCATCCCCCCGCTGAAAGTCCGTTTTCAAGAGCGTCCTTTGCGATAAATCCATCGGGGTCCAGTTCGATTCCTTTAAGTCCCGGAATACATGGAACAACACCGGTAGCCAGTACTACCATGTCATACTGTTCCCGGATCTTTCGCCCGGATAATATATCTTCAGCCTCGATAACCGGCGAGCCTTCCAGAAGACTTACTTCTGACGCTTTGCCCTTTATCAGCCTGATCTGCTGGTTTTCTTCCACCCGCTTTAAAAAATCCTCATTCCTTCCTGATACCCTGAGGTCTATATAGAAAATATCCGCACGGTTCTCCGGATCCTGCTCAGTAAAATATATGGCCTGCTTCAGAGAGGCAGAGCAACATACAGCAGAGCAGTACGGAAGATGGTTTTCATCACGTGATCCGGCACACTGAACAAAGGCAATCTTTCGTGCAGGCTCACCATCAGATGGTTTGAGGATCTTTCCTGACGTGGGACCGTTGGGTGCGCCCACTCTTTCCATCATGACGTTATTGAGGATGTCGGGGGATTCACCCCAGGAATATTCCTTCAGATTAGTCGGGTCGTAGGGTTCCCAACCTGTACAGAAAAGAACGGAGCCAACCTTGATTTTTCGTTTGCCGGGAGCAGCCTCAAGATTTATTGCATCGTAATTACAGGCCTCTTCACATTTTTTGCAGCTTTCTTTTTGGCAAACCAAATCATCAAGGTAAAACCGGTTGGGGTAGGAGAGCTCATGAGGAAGATCAATGGCCTTATGCATGCTCATCCCAAAATTGAATGAATCTTTAGCTTCTACAGGGCAGACAGCGGAGCAATCCCCGCAGACTGTACAGGATGAATTAACATATTCAGGTTCAAGCCGGAGTTCAATAGTGAAGTCACCTGCGGTGCCCGAAAGATTCTCCACCTCTGCAGAAGTGATTACCTCAATACGACTGCTGTTTCGAATGCGTTTAAAATTGATCTCGAGTCCACAGTACGGGGGACAAAGTTTTGGGAAGTATTCATTCATACGGGCAACCTGTCCCCCGAGATAGGGCCGCTTCTCAATCAGGTAAACCTTGCAGCCGGCCTCAGCAGCCTCAACAGCCGCGGTTATTCCGCTGATTCCCCCTCCAATAATGAGTACAGATTTTTTGTCCATTAATCTACCATATCAATTACATCCCTCTTCAGCATTTCCCATTCACCGGATTCTGGATTCCAACGGCAATTGGCAAAACATTTCCAGTCTTCTTCCTTGAGCTCAGGGAAATCACTTCTGAAATAATATCCGGGCCAGCGAGTTTCTTCACGGAAAAGCATGGTGCGGATATGTGATTCCGCCTGCCAGATGCGATGTATATTTTCCCAGCAGCGCATTAGTTCATGGGTGTCTTCTGCCGCAAGACTTGCCATATCTTCCCTGAGCATGGCCAGATTTTCAAGTCCCTTTTCAAGCAAGGGAGCGGAGGTTTTAAATCCACTGGAAGCACCCCCGGCATACTCGTCCATTATTTTCTGAAGGCGGAACATGAACATCTGGGGACGGATATAATTTGGATTTATGTTTGGATCCTGGGTATACCCCTTATGTGTGTTAAAAAGCTCGAGGGGCTTGAGCATGCCCTCTTTCAGCTCATTCAGTCTTTCTTCCGGGAGGGCAGGAAGATCAGGATTGTCAACGCAGAATGAAGCTGCAGCCTTGGCAGCTATCCGACCCTCGGTAAACGATCCGGAAGAGAATTTATGGCTGGATGCCCCTGAAGCATCCCCTGCGGCAAATAATCCGCGGACGGTTGTCATATTCGGGTAACCCCATTTGTAACCTTCGGGAGCGAGATCTTCGGGACCGCTGACCCATGCACCTGAAGCCCCGGAATGTGAGCTGATGAAATAGGGCTCGGTTGCTGATATCTCTGAAGGTTTTTCTTCAGGTTTGATATTGGTTGAAGCCCATAGAAGAGCCTGGCTAACAGTCATATCCAGAAAATCCTCCCATGCCTCTTTTTCAAGTTCCTTGAGCTTTCGTTTTGCCTCCTTCTCATCGGGAATACTATCCACTATCCTTTGTATGGCTTCATCGGTACGCATAAAAATTGGTCCCTTGCCCTCCTCGATCTCCAGCATCATCAGGTAATTCCTCAGATTGGTAGGAGTGGGTTTGGCCTCACCATAGGGGGCCCATTTTTCAAGCTCGGGAGCACGGGTCTGCATATAGTTTTCACCGAGGGCATTGGTAGCCTGGGCCTTAAAAAGGAGGAACCATGCGCCCACGGGACCGTAGGCATCCTTGAAGCGGACCGGCACAAACCGTACTTCCTGGCAGGTCATTTCTGCACCGGCCTTCAGGGTGAAGTAGGCTGAAGCACCACTGTTGAATGGAGGGTACCAGGACCGTCCTAGTCCCTCGCCCACAGATTTTGGCTTGAACACATGCACCGCACCACCCATGGTGGCGAGTACAGTCTTTGCACGAAATATATATACCTTATTTTCACGTACGCTGAAGCCTATGGCACCGACGCATCGATCTCCATCCATGATTGGATCGGTGATAAATACTCGTTCGATATATTGTCCCTTGTCCCCCAATTCCGCCAGGGCATTTTTAGCTGCTTCTGCAACAATGGTCTTATATGATTCGCCGTGAATCATAATTTGCCAGCGCCCCTCATTCACATATTTTCCATCCTCATCCTTCCAGATAGGGAGTCCCCATTTCTCAAAAAGGTGAACCGAAGCATCTACATGCCTTCCTATGTTAGCAACCAGGTCATCCCGGGCGATCCCCATCAGATCGTTCTTAACATATTTGACATAATCCGAAAGGGTATTTTTACCCTCCTTGAGTCCCAGGTACATATTAATGGCTGAGAGTCCCATTGCCACTGCCCCCGAGCGGTCCATTGAGGCCTTGTCAACCAGTGTAACACTGAGGTTATTTTTCTTGGCCCAGTGGGCAGCTTCATAAGCAGCCCCGCAGGCAGCCATGCCTCCACCAAGGATCAGAATATCTGTATGGACTTCTACTGTTTCAAAATTATTCGCAATACTCATATGTCAATTTTTTCAGGGTCAGCAATTCTGGCTGGTATTGAATTGTTTTATTTTCCGGGTCATCGGGCTGGGATATGCCAGTTTCAGATCTTTTCCAGGTCATCCATTCCCGTAGAAGCAGGTTCTGTGCGCAGGAGGGGACTTTTTAAATCGTCCGAAGATGTTTCGAATCCTGCATCCGGTACTGCTGAACCTTCCGGGGTAGTACGGGTAGGGAATTTAAATCTCTTGATCTGCCCATCCCTGAATTTTACAGTCCACATTATAGCATCGGAGCTTCTAAGGGGCTGAACCACACCGCCAAGAGGCATGAAATCAGCGTATCCACGAACCTCAATTGCCTGGGTTGGACATATCTTAACGCAGTTGTAGCACTCCCAGCACATATCCGGGGCACGGTTTATGGCCTTGCTGCTTTCCCTGTCAAGTACCATAAGGTCATTGGGACATATATACTGGCAGGCTGTCCTGTCCAGTGCCTTGCACCCGTCACATTTTTCGGTGATTACAAAACTGGGCATATTTATTTGGCTTGGTGATGCGTACAAACATAAGTATTTATGAGGATTTATCCTTATGAATTTTGGCATGGTTTCTAAACATGGCAGCCTTTAATCAGGCATCGTAAAAACCTTTAATACAGCAATTTAAAACATTACCACACGTCCTTAGGTTTATACAGTCTAAATAAGAAATCGGGTGTGCTGTCTAATAGCCAATAACCCAGAGTATGCGGTCCACGTCAATTACGAAATCAACAAGTTCGAGGATTTCCTTATTTACACTTAGCAATTGTTTATGATACTTCGACCAGTGATCAATCCAGGTAACGGGATTCCGGATCACATTTGTTATGGGTATCCTCGTTACCCGTAACATTGAGTTCAACAAAGTTGAGCTTTTTGTAACCGTAAACGGAAATCTTCACGTGGATCTGGATCAGTTACTAGGATATGAAATTTGTATTAATGGGCTGCTGAAATTATAATTCCTTAATTTTGTCCTGGCAATATGGAATCATTGAATAGAAAAAATCTGCAGAAATTATTTCTACAAACCTTCGGGGAAAAGGCTGGTATTCCTGTAAAACTTCCGGGTGCCGGTTCTCACCGGGAGTATTACCGGATGGATTTCGGGGGAAGCAGATGCATTGGTGTTTACAGTCCCGATCCGCTTGAGACAAGGGCTTTCCTGGAATTTACAAAACACTTCAGTGGTTTAAAACTAAACGTGCCAAGGCTTCTGGCCGAGGATGCTGACAGGGGAATATACCTTCTTCAGGACCTGGGTGACATTACCCTGAAAGAGGAAGTAGACCAGAGCAGAAAGGAAGGGGATTATCCAGGCAGGATCATACCCCTCTATAAAAAAGCACTTAAGCACCTGATTCGTTTCCAGTTCGAGGGACATGAATCGCTTGACTATAATGTTTGTGTACCGCGTCAGGAATTTGACAAGCAATCCATTTTATGGGACCTTAATCATTTCAAGTATTATTTCATCAAGCTACTCGGAATACCCTTTGATGAACAGGCCCTGGAAAATGATTTCCAGGCATTTTCAGAAAGGCTTTCAGAAGCAGGTACGGATCACTTCCTGTACCGGGATTTTCAGTCCCGTAACATAATGATCTTCAATGACGATCTGTATTTTGTTGATTATCAGGGTGGAAGGAGAGGAGCTCTTCAATATGATGTAGCATCTCTCCTGTTTGAATCAAGGGTGAACCTCTCGCATGAACTGAGGGAGGAACTTCTGGAATACTATCTTGAACTGGTTCAGGAAGAAACCGGCATGCCCGGAGTGGAATTCAAAAAACACTACTATTCCTTTGTTCTGATAAGGATACTCCAGGTATTGGGTGCTTACGGATTACGTGGGATAGTGGAGAACAAGGCACTATTCCTTCAGAGTATTCCATTTGCCATCAGGAACATTGAATGGATGAGGGAAAATTCCCTGATCCCGGAGGGATTGCCTGAACTATCTGCCTGTCTTGAAAGGATATGCCGGCTCGATGAGTGGAAATTCAAAGAAGAACCAGAAGAACTCACTGTACTGATAAGTAGTTTTTCCTATAAAAAAGGTTTGCCAAGGGATTTGAGCGGGAATGGAGGGGGATTTGTATTTGATTGCAGGGCGCTGCCCAATCCTGGAAGAGAGGAGAAATACAGGTCCTTAACCGGAAAAGATATGAAGGTGATTGAATTTCTGGAGGTAAAGCAGGAAGTGAAGGAATTCCTGGAAGAGACCTTTTCACTTGTGGAAAAATCTGTTGCAGAATACAGGTCACGCGGATTCAATAATCTGATGGTCAGCTATGGTTGTACGGGTGGACAACATCGTTCCGTTTACTCTGCGGAACGCCTGGAGGACTATATTAAAAATGAACTAAAAGTGAATACCATGCTGGTACACAGGGAATTGAAATAGGAGAGGAGGGAAATGGGGAAGGAATCAATGTGTGAGGCAGGGAAGAAGAAGCGCAACAAAAGACTGGAAAAACCCGCCCGCTATGAATGTAAAAAATGCGGAACGGGAGTAAATAAGAAAGATTGGATTTGTAAACCGGTTAAGCTATGACCGGGGTATGCCTGGAAACAAAATCCGGGTCAATTACCAATCCTAGCCCGGGACCACTGGGTACTGTCACAACGCCTTCATCGCTTTCGAGGCTGGAGGTATCACAAGTATACGGGATATCCTTGTTAAAACCTTTGAACTCATGATAGGGTCCGGCATTAGGCACAGCGGATATAAAATGCATCATGTAAAGGTATCCCAGGCCCGAGCCGGATATGTGAGGTACACAAGTTTTTCCTAAAGCATCAGCCATCCTGGCAACCTTCATTGAGCGTATCATTCCCCCAAAATAGAACATATCCGGTTGAACTATATCCAGGGCATCATTGGCAATAAGCCACCTGAAATTATGCAGGCTTGGCTCCTGTTCCCCACCGGCAATAGGAACATCCAGAGCATCAGCCACCTGCCGGGTCTCCTCGTACCAGTCGAAAGGAACGGGTTCTTCATAAAAATCATATTTGTATTCCTCCATGATCTTCCCGATTCTGATGGCTTCATTGACTGAATAGGAGCCATTGGAGTCAGCATAGATTACCATTTCATCTCCAAAAGTCTCCCGTACCAGAGGAATCAGTTCCTCGGTTCTGCCAGGAGGGTAGTCGGCATCCTTACTCATTCTGCCTCCTATCTTTAGCTTCACTGCCTTAGCCTTTGTTTCTTCGACATTTTCAGCAATTGACTTAACTGATTCAGCTGCAGGCCTTCCTCTGTAGTTGTTTGCCCGGTATACGGCTACCTTCGGGTTATGGATTTCACCAATTAATTCGCCCATCGGTTTTTCTGCCACCCTTCCGAGAAGATCGAGAATCGCAAATTCAATGGTGGCCAGGGGAACCCAGAGTGCAAGATTCTGAACCTTGTAATTACTTTTATAGACATAAACCTCATCCAGAAGAGACTCAAGTTTTCTGGCATCCTTCCCGATAAAAAAGGGTTGGAGCCGGATTGAAAAAATCGGGTAGAGCGAGACCAGCTGCGCGTTATTACCAACCGAAAGACCTTCATGGCCTTCAGTGGTCCGCACCCTGCAAATAAAATTGTTCTTGTAACGGAGCAACTCCAGGGATTCTATAATCATGGGATCAGGGAAAAGTTCAGACTTGAGGACAGGTTTTGCCAGCACCCTGTCCAGTTCCATATACTTTTCCTCAAGTCCCTCCTTAGCAGTTGAAGAATCTGAAATGCAGGAGCTGATGCCCAGTCCCCCTGAAAGAAGTGCGGTACCCAATGCACTTTTCTGAATAAATTCTCTTCTTGTTTTTTTCATAGTCATTAAAAATACAAAATTGTAAATCAATCCGTCAGAAAGATCTTGAAAATACCACGAAAATATAATCCTGTATTTATCGAAGGAAAACTTTAAATTTGTTTTCACAATGAAAGCGATGATCCTGGCTGGGGGACTAGGCACCAGGCTGAGTCCACTTACAAATAACAAACCAAAGGCGCTGGTGCCTTTCAAGGGGGTGCCTCTCCTGGAAAGGGTTGTCCGTAATATTGCTGCGGCCGGAATAAACCACATTATCGTTAATGTTCATCATTTTGCAGAGCAGGTTATTGAATTTATGGATCATCTCCAGATCGAAGGTGTCGAACTCTCGGTCTCCGACGAAACCCGGCAGCTAATGGATACAGGGGGTGCCCTCCTCCATGCCAGGGAGTTTTTTGAAGGAGATGAGGATTTCCTTGTTCACAATGTAGATGTGGTAACCAACCTTGATATTTCAGCGCTTATCAAGGCCCACACCGGAAATGAGAAAGCCATGGTGACAATGGCTGTGAAAAAGAGGACTACATCGAGATCCCTGTTGTTTGACAAGGCTGGTTGCCTTT
>DRHS01000035.1 GCA_011053095.1 Bacteroides sp. | reverse complement strand
CAAGACTCGATTCCGGTGGGTGGCTGGCCCTTTCCGGACAGGATTGGTTACCTGCAGGGAAACTAAGAGGTGTTTCATTACATTTAATATTTGTTCGCCATAAATCCCCACCTCACGGTCTTGCACGGCGCAATCATGATTTTAGTTTTTTAAAAGACGATAGCATTCTCTCACTGCTGCATTACTTCAGCCTTCCCAGTACAGACAGAATCAGGTGGATATCCTCCTCCCCCAATAGAGCCATCCTTTCAAGGATCCGGTTGTACAGGGCCGGAGTTTTTTCAATTTCAAGCTTTTCCAGCAGTACTTTTGATTTGTCCATCATGACTTTGAATTCGTTTTCCCTTACCGGGGAAACCCTTCCGGAATCTTCCACTGAATGCAGTTCAGCAAGCGTGTAGGCAAAAATCATAACTGCCTGCGAAAGGTTCAGGGAAGGGTATGTTTGTATCAGGGGAATAGTCGACGCCAAATCACACATGCGTATTTCATCATTGCTGAGACCCGACTCTTCTCCTCCGAAGACCATCCCGATTGTTTCTACAGATTTTCCTTTGGATCTAATAATTGCCGGAAGGTCTGTGTTCAGATGAAATTCAACCCTTGCATCCCTGTTTTTTGCTGTTGTGGCAATACTGAGGTCAATCCCTTCGAGTGCATCGGATAGATTTTCAAATACCTCGGCTTCTTGCAGGATTTCTATAGAGGCATGTGCGAGCATTTTTGATTCTATGCTTAAATAATCACATGGGTTAACAAGTCTTAACTTGTTAAATCCCATAGTTTTGATGGCTCTGGCCGATGCGCCGACATTTCCCGGAACTTTTGGCTCATGAAGTATAAGAATAACATCCATTTCAGTATAAATATAAGCAAGCTATCTCTTTTTGCCTATTTTTGTTTTAAACTCATTGGCATGATTAAAATTATTCAATCGCCTGCCATTATTGAAGCGGCAGGTAATATTCCAAAGAAGATCGAGGAGTATTTCGGCAGGGTAAATTCAGATTCCGGTGATATAAGCATCGCCCGAATGCAAAGTCCGGCAGGTTGGAAGGAGCCGGGACAGACTCCCGAATTCGACGAGTACACCGTTGTATTAAGCGGAACCTTGAAGGTAGAAACCAGCAAAGATGTTTTTTATGTTCACGCCGGACAGGCTATACTGATCGGAAAGGGTGAGTGGGTCAGTTACAGTTCCCCTGAAACCGGAGGGGCACAGTATATTGCTGTATGCCTGCCCGCTTTTTCCCCCGAAACTGTGAACCGTGATATCCAAAATCAATAATGGATTTGACGGCCGTTTTATCGAAAAGAATCGTATTTTCATAGGCTCTACAATCCCTGGTTATGAAGTACGATCAATCAGACCTGATTTTCCGCTGCGAAGACCGAATCCCGGCATATTATGTAAGCCCTAACGGACATATCAAGTTTTATACCCTGGCCGGGATGCTTCTGGAAACAGCTGCCATACATGCAAGTTTGCTTGGATATGGCTATGAAGATATGATGAGAGATAAGGTTTACTGGGTACTATCCAGGTTTCACATCACCGTCAATTCATATCCCCTGATGGACCAGCAGGTAATTATCGAAACCTGGCCAAAGGGGGTAGACCGCTTGTTTTTTCTTCGTGATTATCGCATGCTTTCAAAGGAGGGGAAACTGCTAGCCAGTGCGACAACAGCCTGGCTTGTGCTTGATGGAAATACTGGCAGGCCAAAGAAATTTGAAGATGATTTCAATCCCCATGAGTTGCATGTCAAAGATTTTCATGGTATTGAAAAGACTCCGGACAAGCTGCCTCAGATCCCGGAGCCGGACAGTCAGAAATCCCATAGGGCTATGTATTCCGACCTGGATATAAACAATCATGTAAACGCTGCAAAATATATTGAATGGATACAGGACTTTTATGATGAAGATGTGTATAAATCAAATAATGTAGAGGAGTTTCAGATCAATTACCAGCTTGAAACAAGATTCGGAGAGAAGGTGGATGTTCGAATGAAAAATCAAACCGGTGACGAACTCTTTGATTATTTCGAGGGGATACGGATTGCAGATCAGAATTCTGCCTTCAGGGCCAGGATTAAATTTGGTGAGTTTCAAAAAACTGTAACCGGTTAATCACATACGAAATGAAAAACATGCTTCTATTGTTTTTGGTTACCATCACGCTGACAATCTCGGGGCAATCGCAGGGGACTGCCGAAAAAGAAGATTTCCCGGAACCTTCCATCAGCCAGGAAATAATCCTGATCAGGGGTGATTCATTTTTTATGGGAAAAGCACTAAATCCAAATTCAAACTATGTCGACAATGCAAAACACAAGGTGAGTGTTTCTGATTTCTACCTTGACAAGTACGAGGTTACCAATGCCAGCTATTATGATTTTATGCAGGAAACAGGGCACAGGCTACCCGAATTCTGGGGAATGAATGTTTTTAGAAGCGGATTGGAGTATCCCGATCATCCGGTGGTGGGTGTAACCTGGGCCGATGCAAGCAAGTATGCAGAATGGGAATATGCGGCCCGTGGGGGACTTGAACAGAAGACTTATCCCAACGGGGATGATATGGATGAAACACTCGGAAACTATAATGGTACGAATGGCCACCCCCTTGTTGTAGGTTCTTTCCCTGCAAACGGATTTAGTCTCCATGACATGGCAGGAAATGTTGTTGAATGGGTGCAATTTCCGGCAGAGCCTGAGGCCCGCCTGGGTAGATATCGGAGTGGGGTTTCGGTGTGCAAGCGATGTGGAGAAATAATTAAACTATTTCAAATATGAAATCAAGACTGTTTGTTTTATTAGCCGGTTTATTTGTTTTCCAACTGGCCTTTCCCCAGGAAGAACCGGTATGGGATAATTCAACCCGCGCCCTTTACATACTTGATATTGCAAAGTATGTTGAGTACGATGACAATATTCAGCTGCACTCAGATTTCAAGATCGGGGTCCTTGGAACGGATGGGGAATTTGTTATGGATCTGTATGAAATGGCCAAAAACAGGGAATTCATCCAGGATAAGCCAATAAAAATTGTCCAGTTCCCTGAACCTGACAATATTGAAAAATGCCATATCCTTTATGTAAATAAGGAGCAGGGATTTAATATGAAATCCGTCCTGAATCGTACCGGGGGAAACAATACCCTGGTGATTGGCGAGGGATATGAATTCAACGAAGGCATGCTGAATTTCGTGGTCTTTGAGGGAATGCCAAGATATGAAGTTAATGAAGAAAGATTAAATGAAGAAAACATTCAAGTTTCTGAAGCATTTCTGTTTACGTCCATCAAATCACGGGAAGACTGGGAGGAATTGTTCATTGTTACCGAAGTAGCTCTTGTGGAAGAAAAAGAGATAACTGAAGAACAACGGGTGGTGATTGATTCACAGAAAGTTGAGATTGCGGAGCAGGAACAGATGATCAGGGATCAGAAAGAATTGCTCAAAAGCCTCAATAATGAAATTGTTGAAAAACAAAAAACCATCGAACAAAAAACCGTCGTACTAAACCGTCAGGTCAGTGAGATAGGACAACAACGTAAGACGATCACTACCCAGCAGAAAGAAGTAAAACAGCAGAAAGCTTTTCTTGATGAGCAGCAGAATGAAATTACCCGGAAGGAATCACATATTAACCAGCAGGAAGCCAAAATTTCTGAACAGGAAACCGTACTGATTGCCCAATTAAGGGCCATCGAAAAACAAAAGATGCTTATCTGGTTTTTTGTCATTGCGCTTATCCTGGTAACCGGGCTGGGGTACTTTATCTACAGGGGATACAAGATTAAAAAAGAGGCCAATATTAAGCTCGAAAAGAAAAACAGGCTGATCACCGCGCAGAAAGATGAAATACAGCTGCAAAAGGAAGTTGCTGAATCACAGCGTGACCAGATCGCCTATCAGAAAAAGCATATAACCGACAGTATTGAATATGCATTGCGTATACAATCAGCCTTACTGCCAAGCCTTGAATTGTTTACCGAAAAAATAGATCATTTTGTACTGTATAAGCCAAGAGATATTGTCAGCGGTGATTTCTACTGGGTAGCCGAGGTGGAAGATAATAAACATATAATTATTGCGGCGGACTGTACAGGACATGGAGTGCCGGGTGCATTTATGAGCATGCTTGGTGTTAGTTTCCTGAATGAGATCATATTGAACAAGGGAATCACCCAGCCTGACCTGATCCTGAATGCGCTCAGAGAGGATGTTATGCGCTCATTAAAACAAATGGAGGAGTCAAGCGATGTAAAAGACGGAATGGATATGTGCGTTTGCCTTTACGATTCTGAGAAGCAAAGCCTGCAGTATGCGGGTGCCAATAACCCATTATGGATCATCAGCAAGGGTGAACTCTCTGAGATAAAGGCTGATAAGATGCCGGTTTCAATCCATGAAGCAATGAGGCCATACATAAATCACTGGGTGGATCTTAAAAAAGGAGATACCTTCTATATATTCTCAGATGGATTTGCTGATCAGTTCGGTGGACCCAACCAGAAAAAATTCCTTAGCAAAAACTTTAAAAGGGTACTTGGTGAACTTCAGAAAAAATCAATGCTTGACCAGGGGGCTGAGCTTGATGTGATGTTCGAGGAATGGAGAAAGGATGTCGAGCAGATCGACGATGTTACTATAATAGGAGTACGGGTTTAATCCGTATTAATTGCAGTCGTAAGTCGTGCGGGTGTACCCGATTTCCTGTAAATAACTCTCCTTTTCCGCCAGTTCATCACCACATGCAAGAACTCCGGGTGACCTGGTTTCCACACCGTTTGTTGTGGAAACAAGTTCACATGTTTTACAATCCAGCAGTTCACAGGATGAAAACGCAAGGCACATTACAAACGTCAACGCAATCGCTTTGAGAATACTTTTATTCATAGGTAGAGGATTTTTCTCAAATATAGTTATTTATAGTATCGCGGTCAATATCCGGATTGTTAATACCTCCATTGGAGAGTCAGCATACTCGACTTAAAACCTCCCCTGAGGAGCCATCATACCTTCATCACACAGCCCTCGTAGAGGTACATAACGCCAATCATTGCGACCCATCCGATTCCGGCAGCAGCTCCTGCAAAAAGTCCAAAGGTAAATCCCTGGTCCGCACCAATGAACATCGCAAGATTGATTGACATAACAACCGTCAGCAGAAAGGCAAGTCCAAAGGTTTTACCCATATTGGAGTTTTTGATGTCTTCGTCAGTACGTCCGATCAGTCTCTGCCAGGTTCCCCCGAATACCGGTTTGGCATTCCATACCGATCCGATTGCAAAACTTGAAACGGCTCCAACCAGTATGGCAAGCCAGTTAATTGTGGAAATGTCAGGTTTTTTTGAGATATTTAACATTGGCATGCACGAATAAAATGAAGCTAAAATCACTTTGCCTGTTACTGATTATGCTTGCTGCACCTGTTACTTGGATATGGTCACAGGGGTCTGAGATTGTAAGGCATGGTATACGTTTCGAAAAACTTGATTGGGAATTTGTCGGGGGGTTTAGTTTTTGCAATAACATAATTACTGCCCTTCCGGAGGATCAGTCATACACAAATTTCCAATCGAAATCATCAGGCGGATTTCAATTTGGAGTTCATCCCATTTTCAGGATCAGCAGGCCATTAACACTCCGGTCAGGATTACTATTTTCAAAAAGGGAGTATCAGTTCAATCAGAAAATACCCTGGGATGCCAATTACACCGAGAAAGCAATAATGCTGGGAATACCTGCACATTTTATATACACTTTTGGGTATTCTGATGTGAAGTTTAATTTGTTTTCGGGTTTACAGCTGAATTATTCTATTAAAAACACCCTTGAATATTCCGCGCTGGCCGTTCCCGGATACAGGCAGGAGGGTAGCATTAATAATTCATTTGACCGTAAACGTTTTATAATGGATTTCCAGCTGGGCGCCGGTTTACGCTTCCAGGTTTCAAAGATTTATATCGGATTGGATCTTTGCTACTACCTGGAAATGATGAATCAAAGTCGTTTTAGTCCCCCCCGAACCCTCTACATCTATCAGGATCTTGAGCCCACTTTTCCGTATTATTCACCAAGTTTCTGGGGACATGGCATAATGTTCAACCTGGTATTGCATAAAAGGAGAAGCTGATGAAGAGATATGTCAATCAAATATCAATAATGCTGCTTTTCGTCCTCGTTGGAGGATGCGAGAACGATATCCTTGAGAACTACCGTAAAGATTATGCCGGCAGATTTAATTTCATCACCATCAGGGAGGATGTGACCGTTGTGCCCTTTGAGGTCATTGATACCATCTATTTCTCAGGTTCCATTGATGTCATATACAGTAACCGGGATGATATTATTACAATAAACTTCATACCCGGAAACATACTCGAGGCCGTTGTCAATAACAGTGGTGCCCTGAGCCTGCCCCCTTTACCTTCCGGGGGCACAGTTAAAACGATTAACGGATTATTTTCTGATGGGAACACCCGGGTGGCATTTCATTACAGGATCAGTTCAGGAAGCAGTTATTCAGTTAATCATAAAGTAGAGGGAATCCGGCCCTGATTTTAGTTCAGCCCAAGTTTTAGTTCAACCCAGAGTTTAGCTCAGCCCGGAGTTTTGTCTGGTTTATACAGGTTCACATATGATTTCACTGCGTTCATGGAGTAATTGTTTATATCCAATTGCATTTCAAAAAATTCCTACTATTTTTAGGTAAATAAAACCACGCCATACCCCTGAAGCTTAATGAGAAAAACTGCCTTCGCTTCTTCCGCAATTTCTATTATGACCCTGATCGTTGGTCTGTTGTTCCTGGTTCATGACATCCCCTTTAGCAATCATATTCTTGTTCTTAGCCTGTTCCTGCTGGCTGCCTCACTGATTGTTTTTTATTCCATCGACAAGAGGTACATGTATATTGCCGGTGCAATATTTTGTCTTTTGCCTATGGTGGGACTAATGTTCCGGCAGTTAAGCCTTGCGGGTGCAGATTTCCTGATAACCATTGGCCTTTTTCTATTTGCCCTGGCTTTTATTCCCTGGTTTGCATTCAAATGCTATAAAGAATAAACTAAATTCATATGAAATCTTTATGGAATCTCCTGCTGATGATCACCGCGGGTTTACTTTTGTCTGCATGCAGTGAACAACAGAAATCTGAATACTTTGTCTTCCTGAATACCAACCCGGACAAGGCTGTTTTGTCCGAAGTCGAGGTTGAAACCCTCCAGGATCAGCATATGGAAAACATGGATAAACTTGCAGCCGAAGGTGATATGGTTGCTTCGGGTCCTTTTGAAGGTGGCGGGGGCATGATGATTTTGAAAGCAGTCAGTGAAGAAAAAGCATGGGAGCTTGTTAATTCTGACCCGGCTGTCAAGGCTGGAAGATTCAATGTCGAAGTCCTTCCCCTCTCTTTTATTAAAGGCAGTATTTGTCCCTGGTGGCAACCCGTTGATATGGGTACCTACGCATTCTTCCGGTTTAGCAAGGGACCGACTGTGAATGCAGAGCGGCTGCAGGATCATTTCTACCAGCTCAGCGTACTCGAAGATGAGCCCAGGGTTTTAATTCAGGCTGATTTTGACGATGCAGGAAGTGGAATATTAATTCTTGACCAGCCACTGTCTGATGACTGGATCGAAAAGGTTGTTGACAACCAAGCGATACAGGAGGGTGTCATTGAGGTTGACATCAAAAATCTCCTGATCGCGCGAGGTACTTTCTGTGATTAATCTTATGCCTTTACCGAGGCAGAATATTTCCCCTGTAGTATCCCCCAGAAAAGGGCAGCCAGCAACAGGGTGCAGAAACCTATCAGTGGATTAATAAATGAATTTCTCAGTCCCATTAATATCAGAGCCGGGGAAACATCCGCAGCCGCAATGATAGCATTAAGCGCCTGGATCAGTCCCGCGAGCTGCGTAAACAATCCCCAGACAATCCCAAATATTCCAAGGAATAGAATGGCGTGATGAGACCGGTGGAAGGATAATTCCGAAGGGCCCTTTTTTCCATAGTAGATTGCGGCTTTCTGTATTGAGAGGATTAAGATGAGGACCAGTATTACAATTTGTACAAGGAGAAAGACCCCTCCCATCACCTGAAATGATTCTTCTAATGTTTTCCAGGTAGAGCGGTTCGTTGCCTCCCCGCTCCCCTTCAGATCCGGACGAGCGGCTTTCCCGCATCCGGTTCCTCGATAATTAGATTCGCTTTGTGGATTCATAAGAATGATAAAT
>DRHS01000034.1 GCA_011053095.1 Bacteroides sp. | reverse complement strand
CCGTTACAAGCAGTTATAACGGAAGTGACGTTACATGCTTCGGCGATAGTGACGGAGAAATAACGATCACCGCTTTAGGCGGTACGGCAGGAGCATTGCTGTATGAGCTTATACAAATCCCGGCCAATGTCACAGGCGCTGTCAATGGAATATTTACAGGCCTGCCCGCAGCCGCATATACGGTCAGGGTAATGGATATCAACGGATGCAATGTCACGACCAATCCAACCTCGGTACTGAATCCGGCACTGTTATCAGCTACTGCTGCTGTAACAAGTGACTATTTCGGATCCGAGCTGAGTTGCAACGGTGCGAGCGATGGACAGGTTACAGTAACACCTGCCGGCGGAACCGGTGGGTATACATTTGCGCTTATCGAAATCCCACTCAATACTTCAGGCGATGCTACCGGCATCTATGACGGATTGCCATCCGGCAGCTACACCGTTCGTGTTTTGGATGTGAATCTCTGTGAGATTACAACCATCGCAGTAACAATCGATGAACCAGCAGTCCTGACAGCAAGCGCAGCCGTTACAAGCAATTACAATGGAAGCGAAGTGTCCTGCTTCGGTGCCAGCGATGGCATTGTAACGGTGACTGCAACCGGAGGAACAGGTGCAGCTTCATATGTCCTCAATCCAGCCGTGAATACTACCGGTGATATAACGGGAATTTATACGGGACTGCCTTCAGGTACTTACGATGTTACAGTGACCGACCAGAACGGATGTTTCGTGGTTACTCTACCGGTTGATGTCGACGATCCCGATGAGATCATAGGTTCTGCAGCCATTACATCCGATTACAACGGATCCGATGTAAGCTGCACAGGGGCCAGTGACGGAACGATAGAAGCAACGATCATCGGAGGAACCGTTTCATTGCAGTATAGCAGTAACGGTGGACTCTCATGGCAGGCTTCTGATGTATTTGACCTGCTGCCGGCAGCTACTTACCATATCATGGTTAAGGATGTGAATAATTGCCAGCTCGATCTTGGCAACCTGGATATTGTTAACCCGGATCAGGTTATCATTGACTCTGTACGAGTAACTTCTGACTTCAACGGACGCGATATCAGCTGCGCCACATCCAATGATGGTGAGGCAACGGTTTACCCGATAGGAGGCACAACAACGCTGACGGGTAACCTGAATTATGAATGGTTCACTGATCCGGCTTATTTGGTTAGCACCGGACAAACCACTGCAACTGCAACGGGACTCGCAGCCGGTATATATTATGTCAAGGTATGGGACGATAATAATTGTTCGGCCTTTGGTAATGTTACCGTTTCAGCTCCTCCGGCATTGTTCGGTATTGCAACCGTTACAAGCAACCACAATGGCGCCCAGGTATCCTGCAACGGTGCAACAGATGGTGAGATCACTGTCTTGTCGTTCAACGGTACCCCGAGTTATGAGTACAGCGCCGACGGTAAGGGAACATGGAGTAAGAACAATACCATTGGTGGACTCGGAGCAGGAAGCCACGATGTTTGGATCATGGATACCAATAACTGTGAGTATAACGTGGGAACAAGCATCATCATCGAGCCGGCAGTCATAACCGCTACAGCTTCTGTTACCAGCAATTACTTTGGTCAGGATGTAACCTGCGTAAGCGCAACGAACGGAATCATTACGGTGATTGCCGGCGGGGGAACAGGCGCATTGCAATATTCCAAAGACGGAGGGACAACCTGGCAGGTTACTCCGGTCTTTAGTGGACTTGGTGCCGGAACCTACGATTTCGAGGTGAAAGATGTGAACGACTGCGGTACAACAGTGTCCGGGATCCTTGTAAGCGATCCTCCTGCATTGACAGGATCTGCAGCTGTTACTTCAAACCACTTCGGCGCTCATGTAAGCTGCTTCGGCGCATTCGACGGTGTGATTACAATAACGATTACCTCTACCGGATCCGGTACAGTGATGTACAGCAACAACGGTGGGATAACCTACCAGGCATTGCCGGCATTCACAAACCTGAATGCAGGTGATTATGATATGAGTATCCGCGATATCAACATGTGTGTTACCGACCTCGGTACAGTAACCATTGTTGATCCTCCGGCAATGGCAATCACTTCTGTTGATGTTACCAGCGACCATAACGGACGCGATATATCATGTGTGGGTGCCAGTGATGGTGAAGCAACAATAGTTCATAACGGTGGAACAGGTACCATATATTATGAGTGGTATTATGACGCGGGACTCGGTTTGCCCGTCGGACAGACTACGGTAACGGCAACAGGACTCTCAGTAGGAACATATTATGTGAAGGTGTACGATGATAATAACTGCCTTGCATACGGTAATGTTACCCTGGTTGATCCACCAGCCCTTACATCAACGATAACAATTTCCTCAAGCTTTGTTGGCGGATATCACATTTCCTGCAACGGAGCAAGCGATGGTTCTATCGATATTACACCGGCCGGCGGAACCTCTCCCTATACTTATCTGTGGACAGGGCCGTCAATCAATGCCGGAAATGAAACCAATCAGAATTTAGTGGGACTCGCAGCCGGAACATATGATGTGACCATAACCGACGCAAACGGTTGTACAACCACGGCACAGGCAATACTGGTCGAGCCCAATGTTCTTACTGTTTCGATTGCCTCTACAATAACCTACAACGGTTTTGATGTTACCTGTAATGGTGAGAAGGACGGCGGCATATCCTCAACGGTGGCCGGCGGATCCGGTTCAGGAACCTATAGCTATGTGTGGAGTGGTCCCGACGTGTCCAGTCCAAACGATCCGAACCAGACAAATCTTGGTGCGGGAGCCTATACGGTAGATGTAACGGATGGTAACGGATGTACTGCACAGGCAAACATTACCCTGACAGAGCCTTCGGTGCTTGTAGCAACCGCTACCTCAGCATTTAACTATAACGGTTTCGAGATTAGCTGCTTCGGAGGATCCGATGGTGGTATTGACCTGGGTACCCTGGGTGGTGTTTCTCCATATACCTATGCGTGGACCGGTCCGTTCGGATTCGTGAGCAATGCTCAGAATCTTGTGGGATTACGCGCCGGCACATACGATGTAACTCTGAGGGATGTAAACAATTGTTCGACAACCGAAAGCATCACTCTAACTGAACCGAACCAGCTCGCTACTACGGCTGGCGTAACGACAGATTATTTCGGATACGGTGTCAGCTGCAACGGAAACTCAGATGCCAATATCGACCTTACAATTACAGAAGGTGTCGGACCTTATTCGGTATTGTGGATCGGTCCGTCGATAAACGCCGGCAACGAGAATTTCGAAGACCTGATTAGTGTGGCTGCAGGAATCTACTCGGCAACCATCACCGATGCAAACGGCTGTATTACGACCGAAAATGTTACCGTGACAGAGCCTGGGGTTCTTAATGCGGGACAAATAACCGGTACCCAGCTTGTCTGTTATCTTGGTAACCCGACTCTTCTGAATCAGGCCTTTGGTGCCAGCGGTGGACCGACAACAAGGGTGTATGAGTGGGAGATATCGATAACGGCCGATACCGGTCCGTTTACAGCGATCGCAGGTGCAACCACAGCGGTTTACGATCCTCCCGCAGGTATCACACAGACCAGCTATTACAGGCGAAGTGTGACCTCAGGTAGCTGTGGACCCGAATACAGTAATGTTGTAACCGTTACAGTGAACGAATTACCGGTTGCTGCACTCTCCGGCGATGCAGACATCTGCGAGGGTACTTCGACAGATATAATTGTAACCTTAACTGGAGGTACCGAACCATTTATTCTCAATATTGATAACGGTGTAGGAGTGATAAGCGATTACAGGTCGAATGATCTGATAACGGTTACACCGTTCACTGCACCTTCTACATTCAATCTGGTCTCTGTGATTGACAGCTTCGGCTGCCAGATTACCACACCGCATGCCAATATTACAGGCAGTGCTACAGTTACCTGGAAAGAGAAGGTTGGTATTTCCTCACAACCTATTGATGTGACAATTTGCGAGACCCAGGATGCCAGCTTCAGTGTAACAGCTACGGGTGAGGCTCCTTACACATATCAGTGGAAGGAGAATAACGTTGCTCTATCAGGCCAAACCAATGCTACTCTGAATCTGACGAATGTTCCTGCAACAATGGACGGTAACTTCTACAACGTGGAAGTAACAGATGCTTGCGGATTTATGTTGTCATCGGACTTCGTTAGCCTGACAGTTCAGACCAATACGGTGATCGTCGATCAGCCTGCCACCACAGATATCTGTGAGAACCTGGCAACTAGCTTTACAGTGAATGCAACAGGTACCATTACAGGATACCAGTGGCAGGAAGACGATGGAAGTGGAATGCAGAATCTCATCGAGTCAGGCCAGTATGTTGGAACCGGCACGAAGAAGCTGAGTATATTCGGTGTAGACTCTATCATGACTGGTTACGAGTACCAGGTTATAATTACCGGTATCTGTACACCGACTGTGACAAGTAATCCGGCAACTCTGATCGTGAAGACCTCACCGATTATTCTTGTACAACCCGTAGATGTTGTATCCTGCGAAACAGTAGCCACGAGCTTCACTGTAGCAGCCGATGGGGATACTATCACCTATCAGTGGCAGGAAAACAGTGGTGCAGGATTTAACGATATACCCGAAGGTGGTGCATACACAGGTACTAAGACAAATACCCTGACGCTAACATCGCCCCAGGTAACCACTCAGAACGGTAATCTGTACAGGGTACTTGTAAGCGGAGTTTGTAACCCACCAATGGTATCCGATATTGCCCAGCTGACAGTGAATACATTCCCGGCCATCATTCAGCACCCGCAAGATGAGGAACTTTGTGAAGACGGAAGTGTAAGCTTCAGCGCAGGTGCTACAGGTACAGGCATAACTTACCACTGGCAGGAAGACGCAGGAGCTGGATTTGTCGACATTACGGACGGTGGTATTTATTCAGGTGCAACAACCCAGATCCTTACGCTGACAGACATACCAACAACCAACAATGGTTATAAGTACAGATTGCAGGTACGTGGAAGCTGTGCTACGGTAAGCTCGAGTGCTGCGAACCTGGCAGTCAACGCGAATCCGACGGCTAATATTACGGGTTCAGGGGACTTCCCGATTGTCTGCGGTGGAGCTCCACTGACCCTCAACGGTAACCCGGCAGGCGGAACCGGCGTGTATGACAAGCACGCGTGGACAGGAGATATTTTCCACCTGAGTTCGGTGAACACCGAGGAGACGGTATTCCAGACAGTCGCACACGGTACCTATAATTACACCTATACCGTGACAGACAGCAAGGGATGTATCGCCAAGTCACTGACGACGATTGAAAATGACCGTCCTGACGTGCGTTTCATATCCGATGCGAGGCCTTCCTGCGGTACCGTTACAGTTACTTTCACCAATGAATCACAACGTGCGGTAGCCTACGAATGGAATATGGACGATCCGGCCAACCCGGGTAAGATCACCGATGAAAATCCGGTGTATGATTTTGAGAACTTTACCTCAACTGTGGCCTACTTCAACGTTGAACTGGTAGGTGCATCCGCAAACGGTTGCCTTGACACAGCCAGGCAGGTTGTTACAGTTTACCCGAGTATCGATGCAACTTTCACAATCGACCCGAGCGAAGACTGTAACCCGGTCATTGCCACGATGGAGACGACTCCGGGTGGATCCGGATACTTCTGGGACTTCGGTGATGGAAATGCTGAGAATGGTTCACATCTCATGGTACACCAGTTTAACAACACTGGAACGGATCCGGTAACCTATACGGTGACACTGACTACCACATCCTTCTATGGGTGTACCGATCAGCAGACCGCAGACATTACCGTACATCCACTGCCGACGGTTAACTTTACGGCCAATCCGATCATTCAGAAATACCCGGAAGCAACAGTGAGCTTTAATAACCTGACGCAGAGTGGATCCTGGACATTCAGATGGCAGTTTGGTGACGGAAATACCTCAACAGAGACATCACCATCCCATACCTATGCTGAACCCGGTGATTATAAGGTGACCCTGACAGCGATCACAACACTCTGCAGCGACAGTAACACACATGAGGTGACGATCGAACCTGCAACCCCGGTTGCCGCATTCGAAGTGCCTGAAACAGGCTGTGCTCCGCTGGCAATTGATTTTGTGAATAATTCAGAGTTTGGGGATCAGTATTCGTGGGACTTCGGAAATGGTTCTGTATCCTATAAGAAGAATCCGACCTTCACCTATTACGAAGCAGGTATATTCAATGTCAGCCTGACAGTATATGGTGCCGGCGGAACCGATACTCACTCCGAACTGGTCCATGTGAAAATAACACCAACGGCTTACACCAATGTTTCACCGACCCTTGTGTTTGTCAACGATGTTCCCATAAAGTGCTTTAACCTCTCGACAGATACGGTGAATGCAACTTATCTGTGGGACTTTGGTGATGGTAATACATCGGATACCCTGGAACCTACTCATGTCTACCTGGAACCAGGCAGGTATAATATCACATTGACGGTCACCAACGTCGTCGATCCGCTGCTGCCGCCAACTGACGATAATGTATGTAGCAATACATATGTATTCTCACACATCGAAGCTGAACCTGCAGGTGAAATGAGGTTCCCGACTGTGTTCAAGCCTAACCAGGACGGTCCAGCTGATCCGAACTTTGTTCCCGGACAGGATAACAACCAGATCTTCTTCCCGGGTGTATACAACCAGGTAATTGATTACGAGATGGTGATCTACAACCGCTGGGGTGAACAGATCTTCAGGAGTACCAATGTGAACATCGGCTGGAATGGATGGATCAACGACACCCGCATGGCTGAACAGGGCGTCTACATCTGGAGAGTACGAGGTAAGTACGCAAACGGCCAGAACTTCACAGACGTCGGAGACCTTACACTACTGAAATAATCAATAATTCATTAACTCTCGACCCCGTGCCAACATTTCAGGCACGGGGTTTTTTATATTAATAGGATTTTTATATATTTGTGATTCGCGATTCGCGAATCGCGAATCAATTCAAGAGTTATGAAAAAACATAATGGTATGCGCCCCCAGGATATTGTTATACTAATGAAAATAATTGCCCTGGGACATGATAAATGGAGGAATTTGGATTTGGCCTTTTCTCTGCAAATCAGTGCATCTGAAGTAAGTGAAGCTCTGAATCGATGTAAAATAGCTGGATTGATTGACCATAAAAAAAGGAACATCCACTCCAATTCTCTTAACGAATTTTTGGTTTATGGCTTAAAATATGTTTTCCCGGCAGAGCCAGGTGCGGTGGTAAAAGGAATTCCTACAGCTCACTCTGCCAACCCAATTAAAGAACATATATCATCAAATGCCATATATGTCTGGTCTCATGAACATGGAAATGCCATCGGCCAAGCCATAGAACCCCTCTATAGTACAGTTCCCGCCACTGTGCAGGAAGATGCAAAATTCTATGAATTAATGGTGATAATCGACACGATTCGGGTTGGCCGTGTCAGGGAGATAAAAATTGCAATTGAAGAACTCCATAAACGGATAATTAATGCCTAGTCCGAATATTGAAATGCTTCAATCCGTCGTAAAAGGTTTGGGGGAACTGAAAGAGGACCTTGTGTTTATAGGTGGAGTAGTTGCTGAGTTGTATGCCAAAGAACCAACCGTCTCTGATATTCGACCAACGCTGGATGTCGACTGTATAATAAAAATACCGTCAAGATTCGAGTATACAAAACTCGAGGAAAAACTGCGGGATAAAGGATTATCGCATGATCAATCAGAAGGTGCCCCCATCTGCAGATGGGATTACAATGGAATCAAGTTGGACGTAATGCCCACTGACAAGAGGATTCTTGGATTCAGTAATAAATGGTATAAAGAAGGTATTGAGAATCGAATAGTAAAAGTATTGCCTGATGGAAATCAAATTTTCATCTTTCAACCGGAGTATTATCTGGCCTCCAAATTTGAAGCATTCAAAAGCCGTGGTGGTACGGATTTGAGACAAAGTCATGATTTTGAAGATATTATCTACATTATTGACAATCTGCCAGAAATTACGGATACCATCCGTGAAGTGAATAAAAATGTCAAAAATTACCTGAAAACTGAATTCGATAATCTTCAGAAAAACTATTCTCTAAACGAGGCAATTGAATGTGCTTTACCCTATGGATCAACAGGGCCAAGAATCGATTCTGCCAGAACGAAAATTGAAGAGTTAGCAAACCTATCGTAATGAAACCGCCTTACGTCATATGGATCACAGGACTCCCCGCCGCCGGGAAAACCACAATCGGGGAAGCTCTTGCAAAAACCCTGAAGGAACAGGGCCAGCGGGTTGAGCATCTGGATGGGGACCGCCTGAGGAATCTGTTCCCCGGAACAGGATTCAGCAAAGATGAAAGGAATAGCCACATACACCGCGTGGGTTACCTTGCCGGGATGCTGGAAAAGAATGGAGTAACCGTGGTGGCATCGTTTATTTCCCCCTACAGGGAATCCCGTGAATTTGTCCGCAACCAGTGCAACCAATTCATCGAGGTATACCTTTCCACACCCCTGGAGGAATGTGAGAAAAGGGATCCCAAAGGACTCTATAAAAAAGCCCGCAAAGGGGAGATCAAACAATTCACCGGTATCGACGATCCCTATGAGCCCCCTGAAAATCCGGAAATCACAATTGATACAAGCAACAGGAGTATCAAAGAAACACTTGAGCTCCTCATGGATTTTCTGAGTTAGTAACTAATATTCATGAACTACTATCAGAAATAACTGTTTTTCATGCCCGGTAATCAATATTCATGCGTATATTTGTAACTGTTTTTCACGACATAGTTAAATGAGTAACTATTTTTCACGAAAAATAAGCAGTTTTCATGGCAGAGAAACTCCTGAAGAGGGATTTCTCGCCGGGCATGCTATGCTGATAGAACTCCTTGAAAAAGAATATGGAAAAACAGTACCGCTTCCTGACCAGCTTGCCATTGTAACAGGGAAACACCAGCGTTATAACACAGATCTGTGGCAGGTGTTCACAACAAGACATAAACCAAATGACAATATAGCCGGACACCTCGCTTTTGCCCTGAAATATGAAGGGATCGAGCTGTATATTTTAAAGGTGCTGTTCCTGCAAATCGGTGAAGGGCCGGTTCTGCATATGGTAAACAAAGAACCAACCAGTCAATATGCACGCAGAGTATGGTTCCTGTATGAATGGTTGTTGGATAAAAGACTTGATCTGCCGGATCTGAAAACAGGTTCATATGTAGAATTGGTCAATCCAAAACTTCAATATCCGGGTCCGCCAAGGAACTCAACTAGGCACAGGATAAAGAATAACCTTCCCGGCAATTTTGAGTTTTGTCCGTTAATCCGGCGGACCGTGAAGCTGGAACGGTATATAACGATGGATTTGCATCAAAAATTAACTGTCGGATTAAGTACATTGGATAAAGAGCTCGTTCGAAGGACTGCAGCGTTTTTAATGTTAAAAGATTCTAAGGCATCTTTTGAAATAGAGGGTGAAATTCCTCCGAATATAAGGGCCAGGAACTGGGGTAAGGCTATTGGCCAGGCAGGAAAGAAACCATTGACCATCCGGGAGATTGAGCGTCTGCAGCATCTTGTAATTGGTTCAAGACAGCTTAAGGATATGGGATTGCGTACCGGTGAAGGATTTATTGGTGAGCATGATCGTAAAACATTTTTACCTATACCGGATCATATTTCTGCCAGGGCTAAGGATCTTTCTTCCTTGCTGAGGGGATTGATCGAAACAAATAAACAGCTTCAGAAATCAAATTTCGATCCGGTTTTGGCATCTGCAATTATTGCCTTTGGATTTGTATTCATTCACCCTCTTTCCGATGGAAATGGAAGGATACACAGGTATTTAATTCATCATATACTCGCTGAAATGGGATTTGCGGGAAGAGAAATGATTTTTCCTGTGTCGGCTGCCATTCTTGACCGAATTGCAGATTACCAAAACATTCTTGAGTCCTTTTCAGGTCCCCGTCTTGAATTGATCGAATGGAAAACAACATCTGATCATAATATTGAAATCCAGAACGAAACTGCTGACCTCTATCGCTATTTTGACCTTACCAGGCAGGCAGAATTCCTGTATGAATGCATTGAGGATACGATCGACAGGATTATTCCGGAAGAAATCGATTACCTACAGAAATATGACCGGATGATCCAGTTTATTAATCATTATGCAACACTGCCTGACACTAAGGCAGATCTGCTGATAAAATTTCTTCTTCAAAACAAAGGGATCCTGCCTAAAAGAAAACGGGAAAAAGAATTTGCCGAGTTGACAATTGAGGTGATATATATTATTGAACAAGCCTATACGAAAATATTTGTTGAAGTATGAATTCCAAAGAAGAAACTTATAAAAAAATATATACACTGGCAGGTGAGATCTACAAGCTTAAGCCATGGAAATGGGTGTTTGAATACGATGTATTCGGTGTGAGAATCCCGGACACTGACAGGATCTATTATGTCAGTGTCATGGGTTCTGAGGGAGAATTCCTGGCAATATCTGCCTACTGCGGTGTCCGGGGACTAGGTCAATTCTGGCAGTTCAGGGAACAAGGAGATACTATTGCACCTGAAGCTTTCCTGACCATCCACCAGATCATGCTTTCCTTTGGGGACCGGGAAGGCCTCAGCCCGGAGCAACTTGCAAGCATAAAGCCTTCCGGCATTTCTTTCCGTGGAAAAGGATGCTGGCCTTCGCTCGAAGAAATTTTTCCAGCATACCTTCCTGTCCTTCCGAAGGGTAAATCTCTTTCAGACACTCTGGTAATCCTGGAACAAACTCTGAACGTGGCATACAGGGCTGAAGAAGAACCTGATCTTATATATCCGGAACAAGAGCAGGAGGATGTATATCTGATCAGGGAACGGGACGGGGAAGATTCGCCAGCCTCCTGGAAAGACAGTTATCAAAAAGCAGACACTGAACAGGGAGAGGTAGATTATAAACTGACCTACATGGAAGAAAGTGTACGAAACGTTGCTCTGCTTCCGGAATCACTCAAGATCATTCAAATAGACCTTGTCATGCTTCCCACACCTGTAAAAGAAAAAGGACATAAAGGATTCTTTCCCTTTGCCCTGATAATGGTGGAAAAGAATACCGGTTTGTTCCTGGGTATGGATACGGTAGCCCCGAAACCGAATCTGGATACTATGCATGAATCCCTGCCTCAGAGGGTCCTGGATGAGGTTCAAAAACTCGGTTTTCGCCCACAAAGGATGGAGGTTCGACCGTCGCTTCTGGAGGGACTTATCCGGCAAGCTCTGGAAATGGCAGGTATCAGGCTGCTCGCAGTTAGTCGCATGGACAGTCTTGATGAAGCGGTTCTGTCATTAATTAATCACCTGGAAGGCGGTCAGCCCGATTAATTACACCAGCTCCCTCAGGAATAATTCAAACTGTTCAAGCGCAACGATTTTAATACCTTCTTTCAGATCCCATCCCTGATTAACAGGAGATACAATAAATACATGGTCTGCCTGTATGTCCTGAATCGCTGACCAATTGCCTCTCGTGAGTGAAGGAGAAACCGAGGCTTTACACTCAACCGCAACTTTAATTCCCTTATGTTCAATAACGAAATCCATTTCGGCGCCATGGGTAGACCTGTAGAAGGAAACATCCGCATATGGAGATTGTCCGGTAATTGTTGCCAGGACAAGTGTTTCCCAGAGTGTGCCAAATACCGGGTGTCCGGAGATGGCTGCAAAATCGTATAATCCGAGGAGAGAGGCCAGTATCCCGGTATCACTGATATAAACTTTAGGTGATTTTACCAGTCGCTTACCTGTGTTTGAATAATATGGCTGCACACTTCTCAGCATAAAAGTCCCTTCAAGGAGCTCAATATAGTTCCTTACTGTTGAATTACTTACCCCCAGGGAGCTGCCAAATGAACTGTGGTTAATGGTCTGGCCATTATGGTGTGCAATCATTTGCCAGAGCCTGTGCATTGTTAATGGTGAAACCCTGGCCCACTGCAATATATCACGTTCAAGAAATGTAGTGATAAAATCTTCCCTCCATCTTTCCGCCCTTGAAAAATCTGCCAGCAGGCTTCTGGGAAATCCACCCTTTACCATATAATCCTCTAGTGAACTTTCTGACCTTATTTCATCCCAGAGAAAAGGAGTTAAGCGGATATAAGTAATCCGGCCCGCAAGAGATTCTGAACTCTGCTTAAGCAAATCACGTGAAGCAGATCCAAGCACAAGAAATTTCCCATTCTGTCCCCACTCATCCGTTAAACTCCTGATAAGCGGAAAAAGGTCTGGCTTTCGTTGAATCTCATCAATACATATCAATTTATCCTTCTGGGAAGTAAAAAACCACTCAGGTTCATCAAGTTTACGGAAATCCGAAGGCCTCTCCAGGTCAAGATAAATTACATCCTGCCTGTCACGGATCAGGTTTCTGACAAGTGTGGATTTACCACATTGCCGGGGACCGGTAATGGCTGTGACAGGATTTGAAGCGAGGCCTTTCCTTACTTCAGACTCTATATTTCTAGGAATATACATCAACTAACCGTGCAAATTTATAAATTTATTTCTATTTTACATGGTTATTTGAGGGGCATATTGGTGGAGACATGTAGTTTTTGTACAATATTTAGTAGTTTAGTTGGTGTGAAAAGACTCACCCTCCATATTATCCTTCCACTTCTCCTCCTTGCAGGACCAGCACGGGCACAGACCGTCTATTACCATATCCAGAACGAGGCAGTATATGAATTCCTGGATGAGATGGCCAACGTGGGACTCATTGATCTCAATTCTTCGGTCAGGCCTTACTCCCGCATGTTTATTGCCCGGCAGATGGCCTCTCTCGACACCCTTCGTCCCCAACTGAATCCACGGCAACAGAAGGAGCTTGATTTTTACCTCAAAGATTTCAACAAGGAGCTCAAACCCGATAAGAATTTTGATAAGCGATTTGATATCTTTTACTATAAAGATTCCCTTTTCACCTTCTCTGCCAACCTGATCCTGGGTGCGGAATACACTGCAAACGCTAACGGAAATGCGCCATTCTGGTACAACGGCGCTGAAATTTTCGCTTACGCGGGAAGGCTGGGGGTCTGGGCCTCTTTGCGTGACCATCACGACAAGGAGAATCTCGTCATCCCCGGGTACCTCACACAGCGCCGCGGTGGAAGTAATCTGAAGTCCGGCACAGAATGGGAAGAAATGAGGGGAGGAATTACCTGGTCCTGGAAATGGGGTAATGTGGGATTAACAATGGATCATAATTCCTGGGGGGCAGGCTACAATGGAACGAATATCCAGTCCGGCCGCACACCCTCAATCGCCAGGTTTGATTTGAAAATGAAACCGGCCCACTGGTTCGAGTTCAATTATTACCACGGATGGCTTGTCTCCGAGGAGGTGGACAGCAACCGTTCTTACCAGATCAGCAGTCCCGGGGCTGCAAGCGGAACCACGATGCGCTGGGTCTATCACCCCAAATTCTTTGCCACCAACATATTTACTTTCACCCCTTTGCGGAAATTGAATGTCTCAGTAGGAAATTCAATCGTATATACAGACTTCGGTCCACACCCTGGATACCTGCTGCCGATCCTGTTCTATAAGGCAGTAGATCATTCTGTTAATGCAAAAACTGACAATATGAACTCCCAGATGTTTCTGGATGTGAGTTCCCGAAATATCAAGAACCTCCACCTGTACGGAACATGGTATGTTGATGAAGTGAACACAGCAAATATGTTCGATCCGGATAAACATTCAAACCTGTTCAGCTGGAAACTCGGTGGAAGGCTGAGTAATTTCCCGGTACAGAACCTGTCGGTCACAGGGGAATGGACACGAACCAACGCACTGGTATTCAGGCATTACGTGAATACCCTTACCTATGAGTCGAACCGGTATAACATGGGGCATTACCTGACAGACAACTCCCGGGAGTTTTATTTTGCACTGGGGTACAGGCCTGTTCGGGGACTGGATCTTCGACTTTCCTGGCTGATGGCCCAGAAAGGTCCAGACCATACCGAACTGAACTCCGACCGCCTTGGTATTAAGTTCCTCGAATCGATCGAATGGGAAAATCAGACCATC
Organism: Bacteroides sp.; assembly: GCA_011053095.1. GTDB lineage: Bacteria > Bacteroidota > Bacteroidia > Bacteroidales > SM23-62 > SM23-62. The sequence continues at coordinate 15,370 of DRHS01000034.1, read as the reverse complement.
GCCTTCAACGCCCGTTACCAGATAATCAACGATGCCTACGTCTTCGGCTCCTGGCAGTACAGCAATATCGAGGGTAACGATCTTGCCAAATACACCCACCCCCTCTTCCACGGAAAAACCAATACCATTAGTATCGGATTGAACTTTGGGTTCTAAACCATACCTACATTAAAAACAGGCCAATCGGCACAGCCAGTACTCCCCCCTCAAATTCCTTAACCTGGGGGTCATTTGACAGGATGAATCTGCCCATTGTCTTTTTATCAAGGATATTGTCAAGCCTTTTCCTGAATTCGTCATTGGGACACCCAAAGCGCTGAAGTGCTTTGATATTCAAAAGGGAACCATCTAAATTGGGTGCTACAACAGCACAAAGAATCAATCCAATTGGAGTTTGCTCTCCTTCTTGTTTTTCATACTTATCCAACCATTTAAGATAGAGTTCCATCTGACCTTTGTGTTTAGCTTTGAACTTAACAATCTTCAGCTCGATTGCTACTAATCTTTTCAGCTTTCGGTGATAAAACAACAAATCTAAAATGTGGTCATCTCCATCAATTATCATTCGCTTTTGTCTTTCCACGAATGTGAAACCATTTCCAAGTTCAAGGATAAACAATTCAAGCTCTTTCAGAATTGCAGTTTCCAAATCATTCTCCAAATAGCCATCCTTCAATTCCAAAAAGTCAAGTAAATATGGATCTTTGAAAACTCCTTTTTCAATTATTTTACCCTCAAAGAGCTGCATATTTGCATTTTTGGTCTTTGAGTGGTATAAGTATAAGAAAATGAGACCATGATAAATGTCCTGACAGTGTAACGATATTTTCAACATCTGGATATATTTCTGCAAACTGAATCATTCTGCGCAAATTCTTTTCTTCGTAATTCTTACCAAACTTTGCAACTAATTCTCGTGACACTGTAACGACAATTTGTTTTCCGTAATCTGCTCTTTTGTTATGTAGGTTATGAGTTAATATTCTTTTTCCAACATGCCAAAACATTACTGTCAAAGAGCTATTTGCATGTGAAATAACTTGTGTCTTTGTCTTTTCGATTATTGTAACTAACTCATTAAGTAATTCTTGGTATTCCATTTTTTGTTAATTGTATATGTACTCGATATCAAAGGGTTTTGGATTAATGGCTTTCGAGCGAGTATATCAGCCAATCCTGTGGGAATATTCCTTCTGCGGGACACCCTAAAACGTAATAATCAAAGATCTATCTCACAGATTAACAATAACATAATGAATCAAACGAAGGAGAGTGACGAAAACAGGCCAGGCTTGATCTGAAGATGAAACCGGCGCACTGGTTCGAATTCAACTATTACCACGGATGGCTGGTCTCCGAGGAGGTGGACAGCAACCGTTCTTACCAGATCAGCAATCCGGGAGGTGCAACCGGGACCACCATGCGCGAAGTCTATCACCCCAAATTCTTTGCCACCAACATATTTACTTTCACCCCGTTGCGGAAATTGAATGTCTCAGTAGGAAATTCAATCGTATATACAGACTTCGGTCCACACCCCGGATACCTGCTGCCGATTCTGTTCTATAAGGCAGTAGATCATTCTGTCAATGCAAATACGGACAATATGAACTCCCAGATGTTCCTGGATGTGAGTTCCCGCAATATCAAGAACCTCCACCTGTACGGAACATGGTATGTTGATGAAGTGAACACAGCAAATATGTTCGACCCGGATAAACATTCAAACCTGTTCAGCTGGAAACTCGGTGGAAGGCTGAGCAATTTCCCGGTACAGAACCTGTCGGTCACAGGGGAATGGACACGCACCAACGCACTGGTATTCAGGTATTACGTGAATACCCTTACCTATGAGTCGAACCGGTATAACATGGGACATTACCTAACAGACAACGCCCGTTACCAGATCATCAACGATGCCTATGTTTTCGGCTCCTGGCAGTACAGCAATATCGAGGGTAACGATATGGCCAAATACACCCACCCCCTCTTCCACGGAAAAACCAATACCATTAGTATCGGATTGAACTTTGGGTTCTAAACCATACCTACATTAAAAACAGGCCAATCGGCACAGCCAGAACTCCTCCCTCAAATTCCTTAACCTGGGGGTCATTTGACAGGATGAATCTGCCTATTGTCTTTTTATCAAGGATACTGTCAAGCCTTTTCAGATTACTGGCGTCAGACTTTTTAATGTTGGAACTCATTTTAATTTCAAAGGCATAATACCCCTTATCGGTCTCCACAATCAGGTCAGTTTCCATCCCGTCAAATGTCCTCAGGTGATAAAGACGAAAGGGCAATCCGGCTGACTTCATCTGTTTATAAATTTCCCCTATAACCAGGCTCTCGAATTCAAATCCGGTCATACCTCCTCTTTTCTGCAGTATGCTATTTTGTATCCCGGGATCCAGGTAATGTAGCTTGGGACTTTTAACCAGTCTTTTTCTTTTATTCTTCGCCCATGGTTGCAATAATATGACCTGGTAACTGATTTGCAGGTACTCAATGAATCTTTGAGCGGTAGGAATTGTAACACCTGCCTCGCTTGCGAGTTTATTGAAATTAATTGTTTGTCCGGTGAGAAGGGCACTCATTTGCTGAATCTTAACAAACGGTTCAAGATTGCGTATTTCAGCCAGGTCACGGATGTCTCGCTCGAGATATGTTCGAATATAATCACTGAGCCAGATATATCTTTTTTCATCCGAAAAGGATTTGTCAGAGACTGCAGGATATCCTCCAAATTTAATGTATTGGCCCAGAATTGAACTTCTTCTTGCATGATCCTGATGAAGAAGGAATGATGCCGGCAATTTTAATTTTCTACCACGTAACAACTCAATAAACAACGAATTTTTTATGGGCTCTCCCCAGTCGTTAGTAAGCAACTCCGGCAATGTCAGCGGGTATAACTCAAGAATAGTGCATCTCCCGGCAAGGCTTTCCTTTACTTGCTTTAAAAGCAATAACTGGCTTGATCCTGTCAGAACATATCTGGCGTCAGAATATTGATCATATGTTGATTTGATGCTCTCAATCAATGAAGACTGTTTTTGAACTTCATCGAGTATGGCTTCGGGGTAGGTCTCCCACCACTGTGAGGCAGTCATCCCTGAGTATTGTATCCTCATTACCGGATCCTCTATCGACAGGTAATGATACCCTGGAAAAACCTGTCTTACCAGTGTGGTTTTTCCAGTTTGCCGGGCGCCGGTCAGTACAATGATTCTTGCCTGATCTGTACTTAATCTTGACTTCAGGGTATCTGATAGAATCCTGTTCTTCATTAGTATTTTACTTTTACGCGTAATTTATAATACAATATTATATATTTTACGTATATCAGCCAAGTTTTCACCCGGGGAAATATACTTTCCCAACGGATAGTGATCATTTTTCCTTGCGAATAACAGGATGTCGGCAGCTTACTCCAGCAGTTCGAGTCCCTCAAGAGCCGAAGAGCCGCTGGGTGTGTTCAGCAGGGCCTTCTGGAAAAGGACCTTTGCTTCCCTGAGGTTCTGGAGCTTGAAATGTGACCAGGCCAGCATGGTCAGGGCATCGTAATCAAAGGGGTAGAGGTTGACCACCTTTTCAAAATACTGACGTGCCTTTTCGTAATCCTCCCTGCCGTAGTGGATCAGTCCCACTCGGTGCATAGCGACTGAATTGTTGGGTGTGATCTCAAGGATCCTCTCATACTGGTTCATCACCATGCTCCAGTTTCCCATCGCCGCTCCCGGGTATACAACACCAAACCTTGGTTCCACCGCATAGGGCATCAGGTCAATGGCCTTGTTGTAATAGGCTGTGGACTCCGTAAAGTTCCCGGCCTGGTAGCTCAGCCAGCCAAGGCGCAGGTTCAGTTCGTAGGATTTTTCGTCGTAAACGCTTTTGAGGGAATTAATGGCGGCATGTATCTCCCCGGTGGCCTCCTGGATATAGCTGTTTTGGAAAGCGTCCTTGATTTCCGCAAATTCCTGGGCTGAAGCCAGGGATGGGATCAGGATCATAAGGGCTGCGGCAAGAATGAATTGCCTGAAATTTCTGGCCGGATTCAATCCGGGATCAGGTTTGATGATTTTTGGTTTCATTACACTTAAAATTTCCATGATAAGCCTCCAAAAAATGATGTGCTGTTATAATTAAGTTCATTGATTATCTCGCCCGAGAGGGAAGAGTCCAGGGGTATCATCCCGCTGCTGTAATCAGCGTAACGTAGTCCGGCATAAATTGCCGAACCCTTTTTTGTCAACGGAACCATGATGGTGCCAAGTACCTTATACCTCATCCAGTCAAGCCCGTTGTAAACAATGTATCCGTTAGACTCTGTGTAGTTTTTCATATTACCGCCGGCGGCAGAGATCTCTATCCATACTTTTGATGCGATACCATAGCCAAAAATGAAGTCCTGGATCATAGAGAGACCACTTTTATTGAGATCCTCCCAGTGAGCATTGACAGAGGCTCCCAGGTATACATCAAGATTCCCCAGTGGATACCATGTCAGTCCCGCGGATCCGGTGACCTGGTCGGCATTATTGAAATTTGAATAAATAGCTCCCAGTCGAATTTTAAATGGCCCCTGGAATTTGGCCAGGGCGAGTCCCCCGACCATCTGGTTATCTGTCCCATCAACATAGGCAATGCCGCCCCCTGTGAGGTATGGAATCTGAAAGCCAACATGCACAAAATGAAAAGAAGGAGAGATTACAAGTCCCCCGCCCGTCGTAAAAGACGGCGACAAATAATACTGGTGCTGCCTGACCTTCTGATCGCCAATAGCAATGCGGTTTATTCCGTCATCGGAATAGTAATAATTGCTTTTTCCCAGGTAGGTATAGGCATGTTTGAAGGATGTTCCCGGATGCATAAAATGGGATAACCCGATGTTCAGGTTGTTGTAGCTGCTGGAGATGATCTGGTAACCGGTGGGCAGATCCTCAAAGGTAGCCGGATCGGCGATGAGTCCATCCGTATTGCTGCTGCTGTTCAGGTACTCAACAGATATCCCATCAACAGGCTTTAGTCCCGGGTCAGGCAGTTTTTCTTTCATTGATTCAGAAAACTTGTCGTACATCAAAGCTGCCTGCTGCGCTTGTCCCCCGAACAAATACGAATAATAAAGGTATTCCAAGGCCACAAGGTCTCCTGCATTGAATGCCAGGGCTTTTTTGAAATGGGACTGGGCAGATTTGTAGTTTTTCTGCTCGTAATATCCGACCCCGATACGCATTCGCAGGAAGTAATAATCTATATCCTGCTTCAGTGCAGACTTCCCTGCCTGAACCAGAGCAGCCCAGTCGCCCGACATATAAAGCTCATAGGTGTTTTTATCCACCTCTGTAAAATTCTGTGACTGCACAGGGCGGACCATAAAAAAAAGGCTGACAAGGAGCAGAAGAGCGCCGGGTCTGACGATGCCGCGGATGCCCGATATGTTTCCCCCTACTTTCAACATTCCCTGCATTTTGCCACCAGGTTAAATCTTGATGCATTAACATCAATCTGCTTGATGCCTGTACCGTTTACCGATATCATGAAATCCATGCGGTTCAGCTCGTTGCCAAGAATAAGGTTGGTGGCAGTAGATTCAATCATGATTTCAGTCGGGGAAATTTCATTGTCAATCGATACATACCTCAGCCTGAATTCTGAGGACAGGAATTTCCAGAACGGGGCAAGCAGGTCCTGCAGGGTAAGAAGCGGGGCTCTGAACAAAAGGTTCAGAGGATACCGGTCTTCGAGGACCATGTCCTGGTAATAACCCTGCTGCAGCTTAAAGAGGGCAAGGAAAAAATAGTATAAAAGGGCATCCTTGTCTCCCTCATAATGTGTAAAGTACAGTAGGTTCCCGTCGTTGGTGAACCAGGCGGTGGACCCTGATGTGTTGCAGCGGATGAATGTATTGTTAAAAGAATCGGTCTGTACGTCCCATTCAGCCCTGCCGCTTTGCCCGTTATTAATGACATCAAAGGATAATTTCTTCCCCGGAATCAGATGAAATGCATTGTGGAGCAGCTCATTGCTTTCAATGTTTGAAACCAGTTCATCCTTCTCCGGAAAGTCAAAGGAAAGAAGCCTGAACTGCTTTTTCTCACTTAGCACATAATGGGATATCGGGTATTCGAGTGTTGGTGAGCCCAGAAAGGCCGTGGCTTGTACCTGGAAATGCAGGTGGGGATAGGGAGATCTTCCGGAATTTCCGCATTTCCCGATTATGTCACCGCCCTTTACCCGCTCGCCCATACTGACAGGGATGGATTCTTTTTTCAGGTGGCTGAGGGAAGTAAAAAGGAAATCGTTATGCCGGATTATCACTGAATTCCCCCAGTTGTCTTTTACATTTGCGTCTCCGATGGTATTGTCCCCGATGTTGTCGATGATGTATTCCACCGTGCCATCTGCCGGTGCCAGCACCGGCTTATTATAACAATAATAATCTTCCACAAGATCTCCATTGCCGGAAAATTGATTTCCATCGAGATCCATGATGACAAAATCCCAGGCATGGCGGTAATCCTCTTTATGTGTATGCTCTCCGTCCCGTCCCTGAGAAACCGTCCATTTACCAAGGAAGGGGAGCATGATGGGCAACCTGTCGGATTGGTGGAATCGAACCATATGGTTGTGGAAGGAATACAGGTTTTTCTCGGGGGAGTTCTGCTGTATGAAAACTTCGGTAAGGGTCGTTGAGGGTTTGGTGCGAAATTTCAGGGCATACAGGAAAAGCAGGACCATGATGTTGAAAGGGAGGGAATAGATCGGCAATCCCACGACAGTAAAGATCCTGGACATGCTGATGGTGACAAGGGCCACCAGGGGTATCAGGATAAGTACCCAGAAATAGGACCTTTTTGAGGGAATGATAAAGAATCCACCCACAGCGATCGAGGTCAGTATATAATTGAAACCTATGTAGCTGTAGCTGAGTTCCGAGATACTGGCGCCGATGAGTTCGTAAAATATAAATGCTGTGTAGAAACCCAGAAGTGAGAGTGTGAAGCTGATCCTGGAATAGTAAAATAGGCCGATCGCCAGGAGGATGCCCGATAGGATGTTGTACTGGAAAAGTATTGCTCCCAGGGAGATAAGGTAAATCCTCACACTCTGGGCAATGCCGAGGGCATTCCACCACTCGTAGAGTCCGACAAGGGTGCTTCCCCCTATCATGTAAAGGTCGTTGAAAGTGTAAATGCCGCGCTCGCTGATCCCCAGTTCCGTGAATTCCCGGGTAGCCAGGGTCATAATCCATACCGATACCAGGAATGGGATACTCAGGAAGGGAAGGGCGTACTTGCCTATCACCCCCTGCATGGATACAGAAACAAGCAGGGTGAGAATGGCGCCAAGCACCACGACCAGGATGAGCAGGATCCCCGGTTCAAAATACACCCCCATTGCGAGTCCCACAAGCAGACTGTTAAACCCGAACATCCCTTTTGAGAGGATGCGCCGGTCGAAACCCAGCAAAAATCCCGCAAGGTTGGTTGTAATAACGGAAAGGAGTCCCATGATACCCGCATACAGGTCAATGAATGTCACCAGTAAAAGTATGATGGCGAATACCCGGTTGTCCGAGAAAAATACCTGTGAATAGGAATTCGGAATGCCACGCAGGAAAAGTTTTATATCCTCAGTTTTGTTCATGGGGTTGGGATCACGTCAGATGGCCGGGCAGGACCTCCTGCTCTGTTATGTTTTGCATGGTTTCCTTTTTGCGGATGACATGGGGTTTTCCTTCGGTGTCAAGAAGTACCACATTGGGTCTCAGGGTAATGAACTGCATCCACTGGGTCATATTATAGGCCCCGACACGCCTGATCACAAAGTGGTCTCCCTTTTTCAGAAGGGGAAAGGCTATGGCTTCCCGGAGCACATCGATGTTCATGCAGAGGGGACCGTAAAGTGTGGTTTCTTCGAGATGCTCTGAGACCGGTGCCGCAGGAAATATTTCGTGCTCGTACCAGAAGGATGTGAACATAAGGTTTACTCCTACATCAACAATGGTAGCACGGTTTCCCGATGAGAGGCGCTTGTTGGCGATCACTGTTCCCAGGAGCCAGCCTGCATCGTCAATAAGGGCCCTGCCGGTTTCCAGTATCAGGGTGGGAAGATTCCTGGGATCCAGCTCAGAATTAAGTATCCCCGATGAAATGGCTTCGGCATATTCCCCAAAGGAGGGCGTGGTGTCCGTCCCCGGATAATAGGCCCCTTTAAGGGTATTTTTCGAGGCAAATCCGCCTCCTATATCAATATATTTAATGTGCACCCCGTACTTTTTTTCAATACCGTGAGCCAGGTCTGCCAGCTTCCCGGCTGCAACCTTATATGAATTGGTTGACATCATATAGGTCCCGATATGGGAATGTAGTCCCACGAGCTCCAGCTTCTCATTGATCATCATGCGGTTGATGGCATCCCATGCATCCCCGTTTTCGTAATTGAATCCGAAGCGGTCCCACATAGGATACACACCGGTATCCATGTTTACCCGTATGGCAACCTTGGGTTTTTTACCGGATTTCTCGCTCAGGGCAAGGATAGAATACATCTCATCAAAGTGATCGATGTGGATAAGGGAATCATTCTCGACCGCCTTTTTCAGATCCTCATCGGTCTTGTCCGGACCGTTAAAAATGATCTGGCTGCCTTTTACCCCGTTTCCCAGGGCCTTGTCATACTCAAACCCGGAGACAACCTCCGCCCAGGATCCTTCCTGGTGGAAGACACGGCATACCGCATCCAGGTAATTGGTCTTGTATGACCATGCGAACTGTACCTTTGGGTAGCGGATGGAAAATGCATGCAGGGCCTTTTTGTAGGTATCCCGGATGGTGTTTTCGGAAATCACAAAAAGAGGAGATCCGAATTCTTTGATCAGGTCGCCTACCCCGTTGTCTTCTATATGGGTCAGTGGCTCAACCCTTGATTTCATGCCAAACTTGCTGGGCATTCCTGCCTGCAGCTTTTTGATATAAGGCCTTTCGAATTGTTTCTTTTCCATGGTTTTATTTTTCGGGGGACTCAGAGTTCTCCCTGTGTTGATAGTTTTTCAAATTCTTTTACATCGGTGATCAGGTCGTTGGAATAGCGTATAAACATCTTCCCGACCTCATAGCCTGTGTAAGGTTTAACTTCCTCACCCAGGGCCAGCTTAAGCAGCGCCTCGGGAAGATTTTGTCCCGCTCCAACTGCCAGGTACACCCAGGCGGGTATCCGGGGATTAATCTCGATTATATTCAGCTCGTTGTCGAATGATTTCACTATTTCCAGCTCCATGCCACCCCTCCATTTCATCCCGGAAATAACCTTGTCGGTAAGATCCAGAAGTTTCTTGTCATCGAGGGTAATCCCGGCCCAGGCCTTTCCCTGTTCCGTTATGTACTGCTTACGCATGGGTACTGCGCCAATGGTATTTCCCTTTCCGTCTCCCAGTGCGACTACGTTAACCTCGGTTCCTTTAATGAATTCCTGGACGATGACCGGGAGTCCCCATTTGGCCGTTATCTTATTGTAATGCATCCTCACCTGTTCTGTATTGTAGGCCAGGTATGCATCGTAGAACTTACCCTTAACCATAAGGGGGTATTCAAAATCCTTTTTCAGGTCCTCGATCTCGTCGGCACGGGTAAGGGCCTTGCTAAAGGGTACTTTTACACCGTATTTTTTACCGAAGTCGGGGAGATTGGACTTGTGGCGCTCCTCGAACTGTTCAAGGGTGGGCAGAAAGGTGCTGATACCTGCTTTTTCCAGGATCTTTTCTGAACGCATAAAGGCATAAAGCTCGGCGTCAAAATTCGGGATCAGCACGTCGATGGGATCTTTTTTGTGGATCTCCAGAAGGCGGTTGATCAGCACATCCGTTCCGTCCGAGGGGTAGGGCACCAGGTAGGTCTTATCGACCACCCTGTCCATATAAATGGCCGGTTCAAGACTCTCGTATGCCAGTCCCAGAATACGTGCATCGAACTCGCCGGATTCCCTTATTCCGCGGATGACGGGTACCCCGGGACCCGGATTGTCGGTGTTGTTCAGTCCCGTAAGGGCTACAGTGATTTTTCTCTTACTCATTTTCTTCGGATTATTAATCTTCTGTTTCGATTAACTGGAACTGTCTTAGCATCCCGATAAAATCATAGAAATATTTCTCAAATCCTGCTTTGTCGATCTCATATTCAGCACACATGGTTTCAGAGATCTCTTCGGCCGTTTTTCCATCCTTCAGCAGGACCATGATCTCCTGTCCCTCACTGTTGATCGAATACGACTCCCCGCTTGTGGGGTCAAATACGAAGCCTGTCTCGCTGACGGCTATGTTCTTTTTTATTTGCATGAGCAGAGTATTATCCAATGTATAACACAAATCTCGGGCTTTTACCCCTACCGGTTGTTACGAAATATTGTGAAAATGTTATAAAATCCTATTTCTGTACCTGTATTGAGTTTTACTTTTATCCCCTCTTTTCTCCAGCAAACCATTTTTAACAGCCCCTCCCAGGTCCCGGCTGGCAGTGGACGTGGAAATATTTTTAAAATACCACAAGAAGTCTTTTCTTGAAAACCACTTATCTGCAGCATAATCGTAGAACAACCCGATCCTGTCACTCCCAGACTGGGCTATGTTCCGGATGTGCAGAATTTTTTCAATGGAAATGTCAATTACTTCAAGCATGAACTCAATAAAAGGCGCTGAATCACTCTGCCTGTCAGAAGCCTTCAGAGATCCATAATACTCTGATTTTCTTTCTTTTATAACTGTTTCTACAGGAAGGTATTCAAAAACAGGAGAGTGCTTCATCAGGATAAGTGTTTGCCACAGCCTGCCCATTCGTCCATTGCCATCTGTAAAGGGGTGAATGAATTCAAACACATAATGAAACACACAACTTCTGATAAGCAGGATGTCCTTTCCGCTCTTTAAGTAAGTTAACAGATCTTTAAGCTTGGTATAAACCAGTTCCCCCGGTGGAGCCACATAACGAATTTTACCTCCGCTGGCAATCTCTAACGGCCTGGCCCTTAGTAGCCCGGACCTTTCTGTCAGTCCATTCATCATCATGGCGTGGGCTTTAAGGAGGGACTGAAAATTATAGGGATTCCAGCGTTGTAGCTGAGAATACACCGCAATTGCATTTTTTGCCTCCAGAATTTGCTTCGCAGGACCTCTGACAATTTTATTATCAAATAATCCTTTGTGCTGTTCAATACTCAGGGTATTCCCTTCGATTTCCAGGGTTGACTGAATTGTCTGTATCCTATTCGCCAGCATGAGCTCTGCCGGGGGTTTCTGCAGATGCAAGGCCCTTAACTCACCGATCTTTTCGGAGATCCCGGTGATGCGTTTTAGTATAGTTGTGTTTATCGTGTAATAAGGTTGATTCATTATATGATAGTATCATTTGATAGTATCAAAGATAATAACATCAAAACAATCTATCAAGAGGCCTCTTGGAGGAGCGGTCGCTCGCCTTATAATCGCTCACAGTCATCCCGGTGATTTTGTGAAACTGGCCGGACAGGTACTGAACGCTGGAATAGTCCATCATAAAAGCTATCTCGCTCAGGGTGAACTCATCATTGTCTATCAGCTGTTTGATTCGTTCAATCTTCTGGAGTATAACATAGCGTTCAAGGGTAACCGGCTCGTGGGCATGGAATAATTTGGAGAGATGGGGGTAGGAATATCCTATCTTTTCAACCAGGTAATCGGACTTTCTTACCACTGAATCTACGTTGTTCATGTGGTGGATTAGCTCGATTACCGCCTGCTTGATCTGTTCAACCAGTACCTCTTCCCTGCTTTCAATAAGATCGAGTCCGATTTCTTTTAGTATTCCCGGGATTTGCTCCCGTTTTGAACTGTTTCGGGGATAAAAAATCACTGCCTGTCCCAGCTGAACCTTCTGAACCATTATCCCGGCAGCTTCAAGGCGCTCACGCAGAAGGATGCTGCAACAATTTGAAACCATGTTGCGAATCATCAATGTCTCCTGTACCTGTTCCTCTCCGTCCATTTAGCAGTCTGATGTGAGGTCCGTTCGCAGCTCTTTCAATTACGAGCCCTGACCAGAAATAAATTATCTGGGTATGCGCCAGCTGAATCCCCCGCTGACAAAAGCAACCGGTGAAATGTTTGTGAGTCCGGCTCCGGCAGAAAAGTCAAGCTGGAAGTTGTGAAATAAAAGGAAGGTAAGGCCTGCATCCGCCCGAAAATCCCATGGTAGTTTGCTTATTTTGGCTCCATATCCTTCGATAAAAAGGGTCCAGCGTTCTGTCCATGAATACGCTCCGACAACACTATATTTGAAGGTGGAATTATCAAAAGCCCCGGCAAACTCGTAACCCAGATTGTAGCCCAGTCCCCAGCCCTCATACAATGTATGGGCAAAGGAAAAAACAAATGAATGATGCCATTTATCGGAGGAATATACCGCGTTACCGGTATTAGGAATCTGCCAGCTTGTAATTAGGGCGATATCAGGGGTTCTTCCCATTTCTTCAACTAGTTTAAATTTCATGCCAATTCCAATCGGAGATCCTCCAAATTCATTCCGCTCAGCTCCGGCAGGCACCTTATACCGGTGAGCCAGAAGGTCAGAACCCAACCGTAGTTCCATGAAATCAAAAAGTCCGAATCGAAGAAGGGTGGTTCCATAGCGAGTCCTTCCTTCGGATTCCTCATCTAAAATATTTACCCATTCCTTGGCAATCCCTGTTTCAATTTGCAGCCTCCAGGCAGGGACAACAAGGGCAGACTCGGTCTGGTCGGGCCTGTCGGTGACAAGATCCGGCTCCTGCTGTGCAATTATAGTGGTAGCCAGTAATAGAATTGCAAAAAACAGTGGTACTCTTTTCATTTCAGAACAAATATAATCATTGTTTTTCTAGAAGGATGATGGGCGATCCGGCCGGAGGAGTTTTTGGTTTATATGGTGTCGAGGTCGGAGGGACTAAGACCGTAAACTTCTTCTATGTGTTTGAATCCTTCGGGTTCGATGTGGATCATAATATCGAATACATTCTCGATATCACTGCGGATGCTGTTCTCAACTGCCACGCAGATTTTATGAGATTCCAGTGTGGAAAGAGAGCCGTCCACTTCGATATCAAGCACGATCATCAGGTAATTGCCGATCTTGCGTATCCTCAGGCGATGGGGATTCCCCGCTCCCTCAACCCTGTCAACCGCCGCAAAAACCTTGCTGTAAAGTTCCGGCTCGGTATTGGCATCCATCAGGTCCCGGTTGGTCTGCATAAAAATCTGGAATCCCACTTTCAGTATCCATACACTTACAATAAGAGCAGTAACGGAATCTAGAATTGGCATCTTCAGGATAAATGTAAATGTGAGTCCCACAAGCACCGAAATAGAAATCATTACATCGTTCTGCATGTTGCGGGCATTGGCCTTGAGCATTTCGCTGTTGGACCTCTTTCCGATTCGTAGCTGGTGCCTGGCCAGCAGGAACTTTCCTGCAATGGAAATTAAGGTAACATATATGGCAATCATGCGAGGCATTCCCCTTTCCTCACCCAGCATGAAATTCCTGATTGTGCTGATTGCCAGTTGGGCCCCTGCAAAAAGGATCACAAATGCCAGGGCCTTGGTGGCTATGGTATCCGCCTTCAGATAGCCATAGGGATACTTGATATCCGGAGGCCTTTTCATGATTCTGGCTGTAAAAAGGATTATCAGGGAAGTAAGAATATCACTTGCCGAATCAATCCCGTCGGCAACCACCGCCAGGCTCCCGGACAGGATCCCTACTACAATCTTGAGGACAGAAAGCAAGGCATTGCCCAGCACCCCTACCCAGGATGCTTTTATGATCGAGCCAATATGATTTTCCATTTTAGGGCTTTCGGGGAAACAAATCTACAACATATTCCGTTCAAGTTTTGGATTAAAACACTATATTTGCAATCCTGTGAAAGCTAAGTATCACATAGTCACACTTCTGGGAAGCCTGATCCTGTTTTTTATAGGACATAACATCCTGCCCCACCACCACCATCTTGACGATGTATATTCCCACGATGGATGTGAAGAACATGAACAGGCCGGACATCAACAGGAAGCAGACGATCCTTCCGGACACTGCCATGCATTTAATGGATTTGAGTATGTCCTTAGCTTTGAAAATTCATTTAAACCAGATCCGCAAAAACAGGCAAATGAGATTTTGGCTTCTGTTAATCTTTGCAGTAAGCCGGATGTGGTAAAAGTATTTTCTTACCGGTCTGTCAGACCGCCCATAATTCCTTCAGGAAATTTCGGTAGCTCCCCCGGACTCAGAGGCCCGCCCCTCGCTTAAGTGTCATTTCCACGCCTGTTCTGATATCGTAACATCTGATCAGAACAACAATCTTTTAAATATTTCAATTATTCTCCGGGACGGTTCCCGGATCAAATTCAATTATTATGAGGACAGTACCAATCCTTTTATCCCTGGCATTCCTGGCATCGGCATGCGGCGGGGGAAATACGGCTGTTGATATTCAGGCACATGAAGAAGAGGTCGTGCAGCAGCTTACAATGTTCACCGATTCTGCTGAGTTTTATGTGGAATATCCTGAAATGGTGGAGGGAAGTGAGACAGAGTTTCTTGTGCACCTGACAGGCTTAAACAATTACAAACCATTTGAAAGGGGATCCGTACGAATCACTCTGGATTTCGGGGAAAATAAATCCACCGCCCTGGCAGAAGATCCTCTGAGACAGGGTATCTGGCTGGTCACCCTGACTCCGGAATATTCGGGATCCTGCAGCATTGTTTTCGAGCATACAGGCGAATCCCGGAATGAAAAATATGTGTTCCCCAACGGCTATGTTGAAGGGCTGGAACAGATTCCCGACGCCGTTGATGAAACGGATCATGCACATGAAACTGCCCCGGAGGGGATTACATTTACAAAAGAACAGGCCTGGAAATCTGAGTTTATGGTTGAAGTGGTAAAATCCTCTTCCTTCCAGGGTATTATAAGGGCAGGAGGAGAAATCCTTGCCATGCCCGGGGAGAAATATTTCATTCATTCCATGAATACCGGTATTGTTAATTACCTGAAAAAAAATCTTGTTGCCGGTTCCAATGTTAAAGCCGGGGAGAATATAATCAGTGTTGAGGGAAAGGGACTTGTAAACGAGAATATTACCCTCGCATATGAAGAAGCCAAAACCCGGTTTGAACAAAGCCGAAGTGAGTATGCAAGGCACATGAGGCTTTTCAGAGAGAATGCAGTTTCTGAAAAAGAGTTTATTGCCAGCAGGTCATCCTATGTTACGGACAGCATCCGGTATCAGAACCTGAGGATGTCATACACCGGAGGGGGACTAAAAATCTCATCGCCTATTGGTGGATATATT
>DRHS01000033.1 GCA_011053095.1 Bacteroides sp. | reverse complement strand
GAAACCAACAAAACCCTACCCACTTACTGACAACTGTTAATAAGACATTGCTTTTTGAAAACACAAGCGGAAATTTTTGAAATACTATGTAAAAACCAACTCAAATTGTTAATAACCTCCTTGTTTTTAGACCTGAGTAGTTACAGTCGGACTTTCATTCCCTTTGAGAAGTCCTCGACCTTCTTTCCTGCATCAGGCAATAAGCCGACTTGTTCGAGCCATTCCCCATAGCTTATCTTCCCCTGATAAAATCCGCCGAAAAATTTCAGATTCTCCAGTGCGGTAAGTTTTAAATAATGGTTGGGAAGTTCGAAACCCACTCCTATGTGGTTATATAAATCAGGATTCCACTGGCCAAGGTTCCTTCCCATAATGGAAACCTTTCCGGAATACCCCTTGAGGAGTCCGATAAGGATCTTCTGGGTGGTACTTTTCCCGGCCCCACTGGGTCCAAGAAACCCGAATATTTCTCCTGCTTCGACTTTAAAGTTAAGATTCCGGGCTGCTGGTTCCATGCTGCCTGAATACTGAAAACTAAGATTTTCTGCCTGTATCACCGGTGTTTATTTTCGAGGTATTTCTGTATGGCTTTGCGATATGTTTTTCCGATGGGGACCTCTTTCTCCCCTATATTTACTGAGTAGCTTGTCCACGAAGACACCCGCCGGTATGGAACTATCCAGGAACGATGCACCCGGATAAAGTCGTACGAAGAAAGCAGTGCTTCGAAGTTTTTCATTGTTTGCCTGGTAATAATACGATTGCTTTTTGTGTGGACCAGGGCGTAGTCTTTCAATCCTTCAATGAAAAGTATTTCAGAGGTATCAATTTTGTGAGTCTTTTTGTCCGAATATATAGTGATACTTACATCTGTCTCCACACCCTGTTTGTCATTGCTGTTTGTGCGTATCCGGTCATGATAGCGGTTAATTGATTTCAGCAGGCGTTCAAGAGAAACAGGCTTTACCAGGTAGTCCACAACATCGAGTTCGAATGCCTCAACGGCGTATTCCCGGTATGCGGTAGTGAAGATTACCTTGGGTGGATTGGTAAGTGAGCGCAGCATTTCAAGTCCCGTTAGCTCGGGCATCTGGATATCGAGAAACAGCAGGTCAATCTTTTTCTGGTGGATAACCTGTAGGGCTTCGACGGCATCCTTGCATCGGCCGATGACTTCCAGTTCGGGGATTTTACCGGTCAGGGTAGCCATTGCATCCAGCGCCAGTGGCTCATCATCAACAAGCAAACATCTGATCTTTTGCATTTGAGATTCAGGTTTCCAGTTTTAAGAGTGCAGAAAACATGGTATCCTTATCCAGAATTTTCAGGGAATGCTTGTCTGCATACAACAGATCCAGCCTTGCCCTGAGATTGGAAAGTCCCATTCCCCCCTCCGGTTTTTCCGGTTTTTGAGTTGGCACACTGTTTTCAATATAAAATTCAACATTTCTTCGGTTTATTCCCAGTTTAATTGTCAACTGTTGTTGATCTCTCGATTTGCTGATTCCATGCTTAAATGCATTTTCAACGAGGGGAATAAGAAGCAATGGTGCAAGATGGATGCTTTCAGGTTCACCTGATATCTGAAAATCAACTGACAGCCTTTCCCCGTAGCGAAGGGATTCAAGTTCAATATAATTCCTTATAAGATCGGTCTCCTTTTTCAGGGATACCGTTTCGTTCTCCCCATGATAGATAAGGTAGTCAAGCAATTCAGATAATTTCAACACGGCATCAGGTGCCTGGTCTGATTTATGAAGTGCCAGGGAATAGATATTATTAAGGGTATTAAACAGGAAGTGTGGATGAATCTGAGATTTCAGGAGTTTTAATTCTGCCTCGATTTTTTCTTTAATGGCCTCTTGTTTTCGGCTTTGCTCCATGTACCAGAATTCAACCATTTTAATAGCGACGAACAAAAAAACTATGAAATAGGTGCCGGTAAGAAGGGAAAAGATCTCCCTGGAATCATTAAAAAAAGTTGCAACCTCGAATTTTTCCAGAAATATGATATAAAGCATGGTCGTCAGCAGTTCAATGTCAAGGGAAATAATAACAGTGAACAGAAGATAGGAAATGAATAATCCATACTTACCGCGTACAAGATACCTTGGAATAAGGAAATCTACAATCCAGTAACTAACGCCTGCCGCTATTCCAAGTATTATGGAGCTGTACAGGATACTCGCTGTATTCACCAGATCACCATATCCGAACACCAGGTGCGTCAGGCACCATGCAAGGAGCCAGAAGGCCAGGTGAAAAATAATTTTTTTAAACATAGGGATGAATATTCCGAACAATAAAAATATAACAATTAGGCCTTGGATGAACCAGGATCGTGGATTTTGAGAAGAAAGACCTGTATTTATCGATGAATGATTCCTGACGGGGATAAACGCCACAGATCAAGATGTTCATGCCGTTTGTATACAGAAGAGGCATACACGTATATATTATTGGCAGCTGGAATTTTCCTGGCCTACTTTTGATCATGTAATCAAATCATTGACTAATTTTAAAAATCAGAATCATGATTGCGCCGTGCAAGACCGTGAGGTGGGGATTTATGGCGAACAAATATTAAATGTAATGAAACACCTCTTAGT
>DRHS01000032.1 GCA_011053095.1 Bacteroides sp. | reverse complement strand
GAAACCAACAAAACCCTACCCACTTACTGACAACTGTTAATAAGACTTTGCTTTTTGAAAATACAACCGGAAATTTTTGAAATACTATGCAAAAACCAGCTCAAATTGTTAATAACCGCCTTGTTTTTAGACCTGAGTAGTTACATTCTTCTTTTATTCATGACATATCTCTTAAATGTTAATACTTGATACTTTTCTGCTGTTAATTCTGAAGTAAAATCCGGCAGTGATCCGAAAATCTGTTGTCAGTTGTGTGCCCTGAAGATTGCTGTACAGGGGTATTTCAGCAGCCAGTCTTGCATGGAAATCCGGTGAGGCCTGATAAACCAATCCGGGTCCAAGGTACAGCCAGTTTCCACCTGTATTAGGAAGTTCCAGCTCACCCTGGAAGTCCGCCCGGGTGTTCCGGTACCGCAGCATTAATGACGGATTAAATATTTCAGTACCTATGTTAACCTGATCTGATATCCCTGTAATAATCTGGAACTCATTCCCGAACCTGTAACTGGAGAAATCAAGATAGTCATCGTTAATCCCGGTATATCTGTAGATCATTCGCAAAGATATATTTGACGTAGGACGAAGAATTCCTGTCCTGCTCAGGAGTCCCCAAAAAATGGCATCCCACGCACCACTGCCGGGTTGAAGATCGGCACTGTAGGATATCCCGTCCGGGCGGGTCATATTTGTACTGCCCAGAGGCAGTTTCGGTCCCATTCCAAGTAGCAGTTCCCATCTCTGGTATATTCCGCCACCTGCACGATAAGTGAACAACAGGACCGCATCTCCGATACCGTGGATAAAGTCCTTATTTTTCGCCCCGGACACATCAGTTTCCCGGCTCTGGAAAACATAGGTAAAAAGGGCGCTGATCTGGAAAAAGTCAGTTATTGAATACCCTGTTTCAAACATCAGGGATTGTGTTATTCTCTTTCGGTTGGCATCATTCAGGGACTGATCTCCGGACTTCAGAGTATTCATGTAATTCAGATCATAGGAAGGAGACAATTGCCATGTTCCACGTAAAGAAGAAGGCATCCCAAGGTTTCCGGTAAGCGGAACACCACCTGAACAGCAAGTCTGAGAAGGCAGTTCAATAAAGGGCTGGAGGACAAGAAGAGTCAGTATCTGAATTTTCAGCAACATGGTACAAAAATACCATGATAACAGCCGGTCCACTGTCACCTGTGTGACAATAAAATGTTAAATATCAGTGAAATATGCCCCGTTGCCGGGCTCAATCCATATCTCCCAGAAAGTGGACAGGATTATTTGAATTCCATTTTCAGTTTTTTCACCCAGGCATTTACCCTTTCCTTGTTCTTGCTGCCCTGTGATTCATAATCGATCCCAAGTCCGCAGAACTGGTCTCCTTTCTCTGCCCGGGAGGATTCATAGTTATAGCCCTCGTTAGATGTAAAGCCAACAATTCTTGCTCCCTGAGCCTCAAGTATTTCTGCCAGGATACCCATTCCATCGAGAAAATTCTCCGGGTATCCTTTTTGGTCGCCAAGTCCGAAAATAGCTATATTTTTTCCCTTCAGATCCATATCTTCAATATCCGGTACAAATTCATCCCAGTGATTGGGAAGTTCACCGTCAAACCAGGTAGCTGTTCCACAGATGAGATTATCAAATTTTTGAAATTGTTCAGCGGTAATTTCCTCAACATTGATCATTTCCACTTTTGCAGTACCTTCAACAGCATCTGCAATTCTTTTGGCAATCTTGGATGTCTTATTGGTATTGAAGCTGTAAACGATTCCTATCTTTTTCACGTGGTCTGGTTTTGAATATTAATACTCGAGCAGATCTCTGGCTGCTGTAAGAATTTTTTCAGTATTGGGCAAAATTGCCCCTTCGAGGATACGGTTAAATCCAACGGGGGTGAATGTGGAACCAACCCTCTTGACAGGGCCGTCAAGATATTCAAATGCCTGATCGGTAATCTGGGCAGCTATTTCACCTCCAAAACCGGAGAATACTTTATCCTCATGCACCACCAGAATCTTGCCGGTCTTCTTAACAGAGGTTAGAACTGCATCCATATCAAGAGGGATAAGAGAACGCAGGTCCAACACTTCTACAGTTGCGCCATCTTCCTCAGAAATTTTACCGGCAGCTTCCAGGCACATATGGGTTGTGTTACCGTATGTCACAATAGTTAGGTCCTCTCCTTCCCTGCGGATGCGAGCTTTCCCGAAAGGTACTTCAAAATCATCGGGAATTGGGGTAGCAGCTTTGGGGGAATTATAAAGTGCTTTGGGTTCCATATAAAAATTCAATCCCCTGCTCCTCATACATGTTCTCATCAATCCTGCCGCATCGTCAGCAAAAGAGGGATAAACCACCCTGACACCGGGAAAAGTAGTAATTGATCCTTCAATGGACTGGGAGTGATAGAGTCCCCCTCCTATATACCCACCGGAAGCCAGCCTGATAGTAATATTGGGTGAAAATTGCCCTTTGGTACGCCAGTATTCATGGGTTGTTTCAACAAACGCTTCCATGGCCGGCCAGAAGTAATCAGCAAACTCAGCACCTTCTATGACAATCCTTATTTTATCGTTGAATCGGCTCATTCCATTAGCTGTACCCATTATGAAGTCCTCTGCGATCGGTGCATTAAATACCCTTTCAATGCCAAATTCCTGCTGCATCCCCTTGGTAACATTAAAAATGCCTCCTTTTTCCTTGTAGGCAACATCCTGTCCCCAAATATAGGTATCCGGATTATGCCTGAACTCAGCTTTCAGTGTTTCATTCAGTCCCACAATAAACTTTTTTGCATCTCCCTTCTGGTTATGAGTCCCATCGGTATACTTTTCCGGAATATACGGCTCAGGAATTACAAAATCATGAATGGAGTCCGGAGATGGATCAGGAGCCGCCATTCCAGCCTTGTGAGCCTTCTTGACCTCCTGTTTCATCTCTTCCTCTATCGCGATCAATTCTTCATCTGAAAAACGCTTATAACGAATTAAAAGCCTTCTGTACTTTGCAAGCGGGTCATAATCTTTAACATAGTTCAGTTCAAAATCATCGCGATACAGATCGTGTGCATCGGAATTGGAATGAGAATGGATCCGTACACAATTGGCCTGAACAATCACCGGTTCTTCATTTTCCTCAATATGTCTTCTTGCTTCTTCAAGGGTATTCATTGAATCAAATACATCCTTACCGTTACAATGAATAATCCGGAGGTTCTTGAATCCTGTAAAATTATCCGCTACCTTACGCCTGGCTGTCTGGTCCTTTTTTGGTACTGAGATTCCATATCCATTGTCCTGAAAAACAAAAAGAACAGGCAGCTTTTCATTGGATGCCCCATTGATAGCTTCATATACATAACCTTCAGAAACAGATGATTCACCCTGGGAGCTAATGGCAATACCCGGTGTTTTGTACTTCTTCATAGCCCTTGCAACTCCGACAGCATGAAGTGTATGGTTACCGGTACTGGAAGAAACATTGTGAATATTCCACTCGGGTTTCGCGAAATGATTTGACATATGCCTGCCCCCACCGGCCACATCGATATCTTTTGAAATGCCATTATAAATAACTTCTTCAGGGCTTAATCCAGATGAAATGGCGGTTAACATATCACGGTAATATGGAAAAAGATGGTCGGTCTCCCGGTTAAACAACTGTCCGATGGCCAGTTGAATGCCGTCATGCCCGGCATAGGGTGCATGGTAAGACCATCCGATGGCCTGTTTAAGATAATTGGGAGCCCTGTCATCGAGCAGTCTCCCGACAGTCATTAGCCGGAACCATTTCTCGAGGGTTTCCTTCCCGGTGGATTTAATAGAATATTTTTTATCCTTTGTCATAATGCTTTAAATTCTTCTGTTTCTTAAATGGTCCTCTCCACATCAAAGCCTTCGAGGATATCTGCAAGTTTTCTCAAAAAAGCTCCCCCATAAGCCCCGTCAATTATACGATGGTCGTAAGTCAGTGAGAGGAACATTTTATGGCGTATGCCAATAACATCACCAGTTGATGTTTCAATTACGGCAGGTTTCTTTTCTACCGTACCTATTGCCAGGATGGCCACCTGGGGCTGGTATATTATCGGGGTCCCCATTACATTCCGGAAAGTTCCGAAATTGGAGATAGTAAATGTTCCACCCTGGATATCGTCAGGACTAAGCTTGCTATTCCTGGCATTAAGGGCCAATTGGTTCAGGGCTTTTGTGATGCCAAGCAGGTTAAGTGAATCAGCCTGTTTTATTACAGGTACGATAAGATTGCCTGTTGGTAAGGCTACTGCAATTCCCAGGTTAATGTCCCGTTTAACGATGATCCTGTCACCATCTACCGAAGAATTGATCATCGGGAATTCTTTCAAAGCCTGTATGGTTGCCTCAAGAAAAATCGGCAGGTATGTAATCTTCTCACCTTCCCTTTTTAAAAATTCATCCTTTATACTGTTTCTCCATAGCACTATATCAGTGACATCAGCCTCAAGCATATTGGTAACATGAGCAGAGGTTCGTTTTGACATGATCATGTGATCGGCAATGAGCTTTCTCAGCCGGTCCATTTCAATTATCTCATCTCCTGCTCCAAGTGAAGCGGCTACCTTTGGTTTTTCGACCGTAGCAGTTGAAGCATCCGGGACGGCCGAAACCGAAGGTTTTGTTGCTGGAGCTCCTGTACGATTCTTAATATAATTGAGAATATCTTTTTTCTGCACCCTTCCATTTTTTCCACTTCCGGGAATGGCATCCATCTCCTCCATGGGTAAACCCTCCTCACGTGCGATTGTCAGTACCAGGGGACTGTAGAAACGGCCCTTATCCACGCTTTTGCCGACCTCAGTTGAAGTCTCAACAGCGGAAACCGCAGTCCCGCTAACAGGTTCAGAAGCAGTCTCAGCAACAGATTCAGCAACAGGTTCCCCCTCCCTCTTTACTTCAGGCTCAGCATTCTCCGGCACACTTTGAACTTCAACATCTCCTCCACTGGTATCAATGACTGCAATAACTGTCCCCACAGCAACAATATCATCCTGTTGATAGCTAATTATGGTGACAGTTCCTGAAACGGGACTTGGTATCTCCGAGTCGACTTTGTCGGTAGCAATTTCAAGAAGCACATCATCATCCTCAACCTTATCACCTACTGACACAAACCATTTTGTGATTGTTGCTTCTTCAATACTTTCTCCCAGTTTGGGCATAACAATATTAAACTGTGCCATAATAATAGAGGTCTAAAATGAGGTGCAAATATAACAAACTTAAATTAATTTATATCTGTTATAAATAGTGCCAGGACTTACAATTTACTAACTTTATTAATACTCATCATCCCTGCCAAATTCTACGCTATAGACCAATGGTTCTCCTACCGGATTCCGGTCATAAACAGATTCCAATTTCCCTGCACTGACCCTCCATATTTCGATATCCGGGTACCTGGCTCCAATCAGAATACTCAGTAATGCAAAAGGTTTCGGTCCCAATGGAGCCAGTATAATCCTGTACTTTAACCTCAGGTCAATACAAAGGTCAGTAAGCATTCTGCTTGTCCTATTCAAATCTTCCAGCGGATATGGGAATACATTTCTTTTATGAAGGCTGTCTATAAGTTTGAAATTGTTAATATATACCTTCTCAACATACCGCTTATCAATCGTGGGATCTGCGTAGAAACAAAACGTTTCTGCAGGATTAACTGCCTTCCTTAGAAAATCACCCCTGTCCTTTTCATACCCGAGTCCCATTACAAGCGCAATCGGTTTACCTGCCATCATACCGTGCGAACCGTAACCAAGAGGCTCTGCAACACGCAGCGGCTTTGGTTTTTTTGGCTCCACATAAGATGATTGGGTGTATGAGAAAAGGAGATGCACTTTCCTGTATGGAAGACTGGTATGGCTTAAGTATTCAATAAATGAAGCATACCAGGGTTTGGTCATACAGGAATAATCAATCAGTATCCTGAGTACATCTTTATTCCCGGCAGGGATATACGATAGCAGACCCTCTATATCAAGTCCACTATTACCAGATATATACACAAATTCAAATCCCAGGTCCCCGAAAATCCTGTCATTCTCAGGACGATTCATTTCGTCCATCCTCTCCTCAAAAGCCAGTACCAGTTTTTTCTCATTCCCCAGCTTTATCCTTTCCATAAGGTAGGGAGATCGTTTTTCATAGCCAGAAACACCGATTACCAGATCAATATCATTAAGGTATACCTGGTCAAAAGAGACCTGTTCTGTATGAAGTAAATCCATAAGGCTGGTTGTGGCCTTAAATTTAGTGAAATGTTCAGATGAACAAAAGAAGAATAGACTAATAAGTTCGAGTAAGGTACATTGAAGGAAGTTCAACCGGTTTTTGGTAATCAAAAAGATCATACTCCGGCCATTCTTTTACAGTTGACAGAGCACGGAACATTGTCCTGGATGTTTCACTGTGAATTCTGGATCTTTTCCAGGTTGTCGTATTCATTACTATGATCCAGTTGAGTCCGTTTTCCTGCCTGACCATAAGGGCAGATGATCCTGTAAGAGTTCCTGTGCGCCACCAGGTTCCACTGCCGTCAGTGCCCTTCCAGCCGATCATATTATACCTGCCTCCTTTGTTTTTGGTCATTTTCTCAATGGTTTCAGGAAGTAGAATGTCAGGACTTGAATTAAACCCGTCGATGGCAACACCCAGACGAAGCATCTCAGCAGGAGATCCAATCCATCCCCCGGCTGCACCCAGCAGGGCTATATCATTTCCTCCATATACCCTTGGGACATACTCATTTCGGCTGTCAAATGCGAGTACTTTTTTGTTCCCTGAGATCTCATAATACTTTACCTCCCTGGGCGCCTTCTCTTCATAATAACCCTGCCCAATCTGCATATCCCATATTCCGAGGGGTTGGAGGAGTGAAAGTTGCACATAGTCTTCGTAATCCATTCCGGTAAGCTTCTCGATTATCTCTCCCAGGATGGAATATCCCAGATTTGAATAACTATATCTGGTTCCTGGCTTATAGTTTAGCTTACGTGTTAGAGCATAGCGGATCACATCCTCACTCTTTACAGGAAGTTCAACATGCATGTTCCTTGCTACAACATGCGGCATAAACATCGGATCCCCGTAGTAGCGGGACCAGCCGGCACGGTGCACAAGCAGGTGTCGCACGGTAATGCTTTCTATCCTGGGATCCCTGTACTTGAGATACAGCGAATCGTTGAGTATCCCTTCCGGACCAAAAACTTTCTCATCAAGGCTGAGTTTACCTTCTTCTTCAAGTCTCATGACCGCAATTGAAGTAACGAGTTTTGAGACAGAGGCAAGGCGGAATACATGGTTGGGATCTACCAATTCCTCACTCTCCTCATTGGCATATCCAAAACCTTTCGCATAAACGAGGCGCCCTTCTTTGGTAACGGCTACTGAGGCTCCCTTTATCTTATAACGTTTCAGGAAATCCGAGATGGTCTTTTCCATGCGATCGGTTCCCTTAAAAGAAGACATATTATTCTGTATGCTTCCGGATCTATGATTCAACTCATTTGATTGTACAGGGTGTGAAGCTTTCCTGTCGGAAAAGATCGAGCCGATGTCCCAGAAGAACAGAACAAGGATCAGCACAAACTGAACAATAATGAACTTTAATTTCTTCATTTAAATTTAGATTAACTAAACGTAATCCTCCAAAAAGAAGTCGCAAATGTAAGCTCTTTTACAAAACTAATGAATGAAAAGCTTAGTTTGAGTATAGTTAAAAACCCGTTAAAATGCCATAACATACTGCCTGACAGGTTTTTAAGGCGTCTTTCAAGGACAGCGAATATGTTAATATTATCTTAAGGAATAATACCTTCGCATGCCTAAATGTGGACTTGGTCGCAGTGAGTTTTACAAATACCGCTGTTTTTTGAAGATTGGTCAAAATAGGGAATTGTGTTGATAACCTTATTAGGGCCTAATCAACGCAATTTTTAACGAATTCCTGCCTTACAAGGTTAGGATTGTCAATGGTAATGTAGAATAAATTGAGTTCATGCATGATACGGGCTCTGATTTCCTCATCCAGAAAGGGAAAATCCCAGTAGTTGTCATACAGGCTTCTCTTATTCTCCTTCATAAAAATAAAAATCTCCTCAAATTCCTTTCTTTTCAGGCAGGGACCTTTATACCTTCTTCCGGTATACCTGGTAGCATTGTTCGCATATGGTGAATCATAGGGAATATCAATAATGCCTGACCAGTCAAAATCGTAGGGGACCGGTACAGGCGGCTGAAAATGATTTAAGGAAACCAATTCCAGATTATGTACTATTGATGCCGAAAAATCTGTATTATGGATCATGTAATTATACATAGACATCAGCAAGAAGTGATGCTGATCCAGTCGGTCGGCCGGGGCAGAACTAATTTCAAGTATCTCACCATTGTTCCGCTCAGCCATATCGTTAACATCCTCAATCATAAATGCGAATCGCGTAAGTGAATCCATATCTGCCGAAGTATTAACATAGGTAATCCTTGCCAGCCGTACTCTGAAACTAAAATCAGTAAATAAATTGTAACCCTTATATATCAGATATTCCTGTAACACAAATTGCTCAAACTCACTCTCCCCGCTCTGGCAATGTGTAACCAGCTTAATATCCTTGATATTTTCAAATATGCTTCCCTTTCTGTCCGTTTTATCAAATTTTAATTTCAGAAGTGGGAAATCACAGTTTGCCGGATTCTTCCTGAAACTCCCCCGCGCTCTAACCTTTATGTCTATTCTGGTCAGGCTTTTTATTGGATCATTAAATTCAAGTACAGCATCATGATAGGAAGGGTCCTCACCCACATCAGCCCTTATGGAATCCAGCTCCAAAAAAATGGTGAGTTCCATCATTGAATCACTTGAGAAAAGCTCCCTGACCTGCCCATCGGGGGAATTATTCTGGGCTCCGAGAAGCGACAGTGAAACAATAATTGAAAAAAATGTTGATAATACTTTCATTATTCAGAGGACATATTAATCCGGTTTCAAAATTAACAAATACATTTTAATGTCGAACTTGTTTTCAATTTGTACAAAAATTTGACTCTTGATATATCCAATTTATTTTCAGCAATATACAATTGACCCTATCAAAATACAGGTCTTTATTTTAATCCATCGGTAGTTTTGTTTCATTTTTTTTATTAATCTTTGCTTAAGTACTGTTACGGATACATATGATCAAAAAAGTTCTTATCGCCAATAGAGGCGAGATCGCTGTCCGGGTAATTAGGTCGTGCAGAGAGATGGTAATCAGGACAGTAGCAGTTTTCTCAGAGGCTGATAGATCTTCTCAACATGTCCGGTTCGCTGATGAAGCCTATTTTATTGGTCCCTCCCCCTCTAACGAGAGTTACCTCGTCATTGACAAAATCATTGAGGTTGCGAAAGTAACAAAAGCAGATGCCATCCATCCAGGTTATGGCTTTCTCTCAGAAAACGCAGAGTTCTCTGACCGTTGCAAAAAAGAGGGTATAATCTTTATCGGTCCCTCGGCATATGCAATCTCAACCATGGGTAACAAAATCACTGCCAGAGAAACAATGATCAACGCCGGGGTTCCGGTTGTACCCGGTACCAAAGAAGCAATCACGGATGAAACCAAAGCCGAAAAGACTGCCATCAGGGTGGGTCTTCCGGTAATGATCAAAGCCTCCTCAGGAGGTGGAGGCAAAGGCATGCGCATGGTCAAGGACAAGAAAGACATCAAGGCAGGAATCCGGGCTGCAAAATCAGAAGCAATGGCCTCTTTTGGTGATGATTCCGTCTACATAGAGAAATATATTCAGGGTCCCCACCATATTGAATTCCAAATCCTTGCAGACCAGCATGGGAATGCAATTCATCTTTGTGAAAGGGAATGTTCCGTCCAGCGCCGCCACCAGAAGGTGATCGAGGAATCCCCCTCCCCTTTTATTACGGAAGAACTTCGTGAGAAAATGGGTGAGGCTGCAGTAGCCGCTGCTCTTGCAGTAAACTATGAAGGTGCTGGAACAATCGAATTTTTGGTGGATAAGGACAGGAATTATTATTTCCTGGAAATGAATACCAGGCTGCAGGTAGAGCATCCCATTACCGAGAAGGTTGTTGGCATTGACCTTGTCAGGGAGCAGATTCGGATTGCTTCCGGTGAAAAGCTCAGCCATACCCAGGCTGATATAAAGCAAACAGGACATGCCATCGAATGCCGGATCTACGCTGAAGACCCGGATAACAATTTCATGCCCAGTCCCGGAACAATCATTCATAACACCCAGCCCAGCGGTCCGGGTGTAAGGATCGATGGATATGTCTACCCTGGTTATAAAATCCCACTTTTTTATGATCCTATGATCTCAAAGCTGATAACATGGGCTGAAGACCGGCCTTCTGCAATTCAAAGAATGAAAAGAGCCCTGAATGAATACAAGATAACCGGGGTTAAAACATCCATTACCTTCCTTGACAGGGTAATGAATAATAAGGAATTTGCTAAAGGGATTTACGATACCCATTTTATAGATGAGAATTTTGATGAGCTGATCGGATCATCTTCTGATGAAAAATCAGAGGATGAGGATATTGCCATCATAACTGCATTTTTCGACTATACTGAAAAACTGAGCAAACTGCAGTCCATTAAAACCTTTCAAAGCAACGGGGGGATCTCTCCATGGAAGAACTTCGGGCGGAAGAAAGGTGTTACGAGAATGTAATTTCCTGAAATCTGCATAACTATGTCACTAGAAATCAGACTCAATGACCGGTACGCCCAGGTGGAACTGGTCAGCAGAGATGAAAACAAGGTAAAAATCAAGGTCGACGATAAGATCCATGAGGTAGATATTGTTGAGGTTGAAGATGGAGTATATTCCCTGCTCATGAATGGAAGATCCTATGTGGTGGAATTAATGGATGGGGTGACTTCCAAAAAATACAACGCCAAAACATTCTATAAATCCTTTGACCTGGAAATTATTGATGCCGAGACCCGGTACCTCATGAGCAGAAAAGGCAATGATATTGAAGACGAGGGAAACCAGATTTCTTCACCGATGCCCGGTAAGATTGTTAAGATTCCGGTAAAAGTGGGTGAAAAGGTTGTAGCGGGACAGTCAGTCATTATTGTTTCTGCAATGAAAATGGAAAGTGAATACAAAGCTGGCCACGACGGAGTTATAAAGGAAATACACGTTAAGGAAGGTGATACCATTGAAGGCAATCAGCTTCTGATATCCATAGAATAAAAAACATTACTTATTAAGGCCTATAAGCCCAGATAACCATTGAATAGAATCCTACATCATGAGCAAATCCCACGATAAAACATTCAAACTTTTTGATGAAAAAAGCAGGGCCGCAGAACTCGGTGGCGGAGCTGAAAGAATCGAAAAACAACATGCAGAAAATAAGCTGACAGCGAGAGAACGTATAGAATCCCTGCTTGACCCCGGTAGCTTTGTGGAACTGGACAAGCTTGTGGTTCATACCTGCAGGGATTTTAATATGGAGAAGAATCTTATCCCCGGAGATGGTGTGGTAACGGGATATGGAAAGATCGAAGGACGGCTTGTATATATTTTTGCCCAGGACTTCACCGTTTTCGGAGGATCCCTAAGCCGTGCCAATGCAGATAAGCAGCTAAAGGTTCTTGAGCTGGCCCTCAAAATGGGGGCACCGGTAATTGGATTGAACGATTCAGGAGGTGCCCGTATACAGGAAGGTGTACAGAGCCTTGCCGGTTATGCGGATATTTTCCATCTCAATGTTAAGTCCTCCGGAGTAATCCCTCAGATATCAGCAATCCTTGGTCCCTGTGCCGGCGGTGCTGTATACTCTCCCGCCCTGACCGACTTTATCCTGATGATCAAGAAAACCAGTTATATGTTCGTCACCGGCCCGGAGGTAATAAAAGCAGTAACACACGAGGATGTAACCAAAAACGAACTGGGAGGAGCCACAACACATAATACAAAAAGTGGAGTGGCACATTTTATGGCCGAGGACGATGACCAGGGTATGATGATGATCCGAGAGCTCATCTCCTATCTCCCTTCAAATAATATGGAAGACCCACCACGAAAACCCTGCACGGATGACATTAACCGGAGAGAGGAAAAGCTGCAGGAATTAATACCCGAGGACCCCAACAAGCCCTACGATATCACAGACCTGATCGGAGCGATAGTAGACGACGGTGCTTTTCTGGAGGTGCAAGCCCATTATGCCAAAAATATTGTTATTGGATTCGCCCGTCTTGACGGACGTTCGGTCGGCATAGTAGCCAACCAGCCAGCTCATCTTGCAGGTGTGCTCGACATAAATTCAAGCATTAAGGGGGCCAGGTTTGTCAGGTTCTGTGATGCTTTTAATATTCCTTTGATCACTTTCGAGGATGTTCCCGGTTTTCTTCCCGGTACCCTTCAGGAGTACGGAGGTATCATTAAGCATGGAGCAAAACTTCTTTATGCTTTTTCAGAAGCTACAGTTCCTAAAATCACTCTTATTACCCGCAAAGCATATGGCGGTGCATACTGTGTAATGTCATCCAAGCATATAGGTGCCGATGTAAACCTGGCTTATCCCACAGCTGAGATTGCAGTAATGGGTTCAGAAGGTGCGGTCAAAATATTATACAGGAATAAGATTGAAACCGAGGAAGACCATAAAACGGTAGTGGAGGAATACCAGGATACCTTCGCAAATCCTTATAAGGCAGCCGAACAGGGTTACATTGATGAGATTATTATGCCACGCGATACCAGGCCAAAGCTAATCCAGGCCCTGGAAATGACCGAAAACAAAACCGAGACCAAGCCCCCTAAAAAACATGGGAACATCCCTCTGTAACCATCCAGACATACTGCTGAAAGGCTCCTAAGCTAACAATGCTTTCAACATGAAAGAGTTGGTACAGCTAAAAAACAAAAATGGGAACCTTTCCGTAAAGAAAAGCTCCCATCCCACTATTTGTAAACCGTAGTTTTCAAACAGCGCCAAGCTATAGTTATTATGACCGTCTCATTAGTTTTACTACCCGCGAGGGCCGTATCTTTATGAAACCCGGATCTGTTTCTATCAGATCTTTTCAAACCTGCTTTCCTCAGACCTCTTCTAACCAGGTTGATTCGGTTGTATCGCCCGAAGACCATACTGTTGAACCTGTCCGCAGTTGGTGGTCACCCTCACAGGTAACTCCATCTCTGCTTCCCCTGATAAGCCAACTTTTCAAAGATTGGTTCTTTCGAACCTTAACCTTTTGAAGAGATGGAGCAAACCGTTTCGTCTCCGAAGAGATTCTTCTGTTTGCCGGCCTCTCCGAGGTTGATCTTTCAGAGGTAGTACCTCACGGTTCTACTCTTTTCCGGACCCGGCTCACACTATTCTTACCGAAGTAAGATCAGCCTGAACTTTTTAACCCTGGTGAGAAGCCTTTTATCTCTCACTTGGTCTAACAAACATAAACTGAAATCCTTCCGCCAACAAATATTTTGGATAGTTTATCTCAACAGAGTATTCACAGAGGTTATTAACAAATTGTTAATATCCATATATGAAGAAATTAGTTAACCATATTCTAAATAATCATGGTCTTTTGAATGGGAAAATATGCACAATAAAATCTATCAGGAATCTTCCTAAAGCCGCATGGGGTATGCCTTTCCTGTGGTTGTACAGACTGATTTCGTAAATGATCTTCATATGTTTTGCAATATCACGGTAGGCATGAAAAAGTTTGTAATTCGGATCATATATATGTGCGGGTTCTGAATTAACACCATTCAGTTCGAGAATTTTAATTCCCTCTCCCATGTATAGTTTATCCAGGTTCTCAACCCTGATATCAAATCTCCCGTAATCAAATCCTTTGATATCTTCTGCAATCCCGGAGATCATCTTTAAAAGATCCTCATTTATCAGATAATTGCCGTTTAAAAAGCAAGTTCCCCGCACATGATTTCCTATTGGTTCCAGTAACACACTGCTTCCTTTTTGGGGAATAACATCCAGGTTGTCCCGGAACTTTCGATAAAAGTAATTCCTTCGGGTCTGAGCCCTCATATTACCATTAATAAGTTCACGCATAGTTTTCAGACCATCGCCTTCCACTCTGAGGAAATCACGGATTACAACCGAGGTAATCTCCTTTACAGATTTATCCGGACTGCAGTAATAAAAAATGCCGAGTTCCATAGGCAGGGAAATGTATTCCTGAAGAATTATCAGTCCATGATGTTCACTGAGATAAACCTCCAGGTCCTGCATATTTTCAGTCAATTCCACACCCTTTCCCCTTTCCCCGACATCCGGCTTTGCAATAATCGGGAATTTTAGTCCCCTGTCATCCAATACCTGCTTCAAATATTCCGGCTGTATGGGATTCAGACGATCCTCATTTCGGATAAGTATTCCTTGGGGAACAAGTTCTGCTTTAATCCTTTGCAGTACATCGTATTTTGAAGTTCCAAATGCGCCCCCGTACTTCATTCCCGGATTGGTTGCAGTAAAATATGTGAAAGAACATGAACGTATTGCCAGGAAGAGTCCATAGAAGTACATAGGCAGGTAAAACAGCCAGAAGGGCCAGAATTCAAAACTGCTGATCTTTCTAATGGTCTGGCGTATTCTAAACAATCTATTCATGTTTTCCCGTATATCCCGGTAATATTTCAGGAGTGTAATGAAGCCGACTAAATTAAAAAAAGCATACCAATATATTTGCCATTGAAATCTGCACTGACTACACCGGCATGGTAACAATTTATAATGAAATTCGTACTTTTGAGTCACTTAGCCAAATTGGTATGAATACACTTACAAAAGCCAGCTCCAAAATTATCGACCAACTTACAGGACTTGTGGTTTCATTTACAGATGAGCAGTATACGCGGGAACTCCCGGTACTTATGAATAATTCTATCGGCAAGCATTACCGGCATATCATAGAATTTTATGGGGTAATGCTGGCGGGACTGGATACCGGCAGGGTGAATTATGACAAAAGAAAGCATGATAAGAAACTCGAACAAAATCTTTCAACATGCATAAAGGAGCTTAAGCGGCTGAAAGACAGGTTTTTTGATCCTATATGGCAGGAACCACTTGAACTTTCAGGCAGTTATTCAATGGACTCAAACGACGTTTTTTCGGTGAGTACCAATGCTGAACGTGAGCTGTTATATAATATTGAACATGCCGTCCATCATATGGCTATTATCCGTATCGCTGTCCTGCATGAATTTCCGGAACTGGATCTGGACGATGAATTCGGATATGCCACTTCCACACTTAAATATCTCCGGAAGGAATAAATCATGTGTACCGTAAGTTATCTGCCTTTGCCAACGGAAGGGTTTGTCCTGACTTCCACAAGGGATGAAAAGAACATCAGAAAATCTGCACTCCCGCCCGCGCAGTATCATATTCACGATGAAAAGGTCATTTTTCCGAAAGATCCCGATGCCGGGGGAACATGGATAGCTGCCTCAGAAGGGGGGTACTCACTATGCCTTCTTAATGGTGGATTCAAAATCCATGAAAGCAAGCCCCCTTACAGATTGAGCAGGGGAATTGTTTTACTGGATTTTTTAAAATATATGGATGTCAGAGATTTCCTTGCCGGCTATGATTTTCAAGGGATAGAACCTTTTACTCTCCTCATTGCAGGAGGTCCCGACCATTGCCTGAATGAACCCGGCCGTAGCACGGACGAGCCCGGTAAAAACCTGGACAAGCCACCCCGCGGCCTGGACGAGCTCCGCTGGGATGGAGGTCATATTCACCATACAGAATTAGCACCGGAAAATCCAAGGATATGGTCATCTGTCACCCTCTACCCGGACAAGGTGATCTGCTTGCGCGAAAAATGGTTTCAGGAATGGCTTTTAAAGGATCCTGAGGTTTCTATCGCAGAAGCAGTCTCATTCCATAAAAAGGCGGGGACAGGCGATATGCAGAACGATATAATGATGAATCGTGATGAGATCAGAACTGTCAGCATCACATCAATAGTCAGAAGCAGGAACACCTATGAGATGTCGTATGAGGATATTATCAGCGGGAAAACATTTCATAGGAACATTTCAGAAGAACGATCCTTCCAATCTACATGAAAACATGCGAACAAAAATTATCATATTATTATTGAGCAGCAACATTGCCGTGTCGTGCACCTTGGCACAGAAGGAAAAGAATACACATCTAACAATGGAGGTTAAAGTGGGAAAGGTTATAAAGACAGATAAAGAATGGAAGGAGATCCTGACGCCTGCACAATACAATATTGCAAGAAGTAAGGGAACTGAGCCAGCTTTCTCCGGACAATACTGGAATCATTTTGAAAAAGGGCATTACGAATGTATCGCCTGCGGAGTTAAGCTCTTTGAATCGGAGACCAAATTTAATTCAAGTTGTGGCTGGCCAAGTTTTTTCAAACCCGGTTCAGACAGCACAATTCACCACCACAGGGATATCAGCCATGGAATGGTCCGCACAGAAGTTACATGCGCCACTTGTGAAGCTCATCTCGGCCATGTTTTTGAAGACGGTCCTGAACCAACCGGACAGCGTTACTGCATTAATTCAGAATCCCTGCGCTTTATCTCTGAGAAAGATGAGTAATAGATTTAGAAATCACAAACGTCCATAATAAAACCGGGGTGCCGCATTCGCGAACACCCCGGTACCCCTAAACCTATCTTAAATATCTTACAGAATCTATTTCTGCTTTATGCTGCAGCCTATCGCCTTAGTAAAAACCGGATCGGGATCCTTATCAGCCAGTAAAGCATCAAGGGCGTTGGCCAGGTAAGGTTCTTTTACAGACGAAGCATCCTGGTAATTATCATCAATGGCCCCGATATAGGAAACAACAAGCTCACTCTCCTGCTTTGTCAAAACATAAATATGAGGTGTACGGGTAGCTCCGTATTCTTTAAAAACCTCGTAATTTGCATCTTTCAGGTAAGGAAAAGTATATCCCTTATCCATTGCCCTTTTCTTCATGGCTTTCAGATCATCATCCGGTTTTAATTCTGTATTGTTCGGATTGATGGCAATTACAGGATATCCTTGCGGACCGTACTCCTTATCAAGATCCATGATCCTGTCCTGGTAGGCCTTCGCATAAGGGCATCCGTTGCACGTAAACACAACTATAAACCCACTGGCATCTGAATAGTCTGACAGGCTTACATAGTTTCCATCTACATTCTCAAGTTTAAAATCGGCGGCTTTATCCCCCACCTTATATCCTCCGGCAATCAGCAGGGCTGATCCCAGTATGGCTAAAGACAATGACAAAATCAGTTTTTTCATTTCATTTTTAATTTAATTTCTGTTCAACAATTTCCTTTAGTTCATCATAACTATATACTCCCTCACGAAATAATCGGCTCTCACTATTATAGATCAAAGTCGCCGGAATTGAACCGGACCAGGTAGCATCTACCCTGTCTATCCACTTATTCGCATCCGGGTCATTTAAAACAAGAACCTCAGACCCGATTTCATTCTTTTCTATAAAAGGTATAAGTCTCGAATCAATCTGCTTGGGAAAATCGAGGCTGACGAGAAGAACTTTTACCTTTTCATTTTTGTACTCCTGTCCTAATTTCTCAAATGCCGGAAGTTCTTTGACACATGGAGTGCACCAGCTTGCCCAGAAATTCACCACATAAGTTGTATCATTCGAAAAATGTAAATGAGGTTCAAAATCATCGAAGGAAAGCACCCTTGGCTGATGGTTTCCTGTAAAAGAACTTAGTAACCAAATAATAACTAAACCTGTTGAAGTAATAATCTTGAACCTCATTATACATTAATCAAATGTGCTTACAAAATTAAAAGAATATCCGGATCTTAAAACCTTTTTAACATGACTTTAACAATCCATTGTAATCTTTGAATTCGAGTGTATTTGGATTATGCTTTATGCAGGTACTTCCTGACCTCCTCAGGAATCTTGAAATAGGTATATCTGTGTGAATGTTCGCCTGTCTGCATAACGGAAGAATCTTCTGCGACTTTATATGTGCTCATCTCCCCTGCAATCCTTGAAAAGTATATGTCATATTCCTTTTTATCCTTATCCATCATAACCACGCGGACCAGGTTCTTATCATATTGGGACACAAGGGAAACCGAACATAGGGGACAATGAAAATCAAGTATTTCCCCCTTCTTATAATTAAAAGTTGGATGTTTAATACTCTCATAATTTCCGAGCTGAGGATGAAGCAATACGAGACCGCTTTCATCCTTTTGATTGCTGACAGTAAATATTATATACTCTCCTACCTTGAGGTGTCCGCGACATTCCGGACATATGTAATATTTTTGCATGGTAAACCTCCCTATTTTTAGTAAGAAGCTATTAAGTTACGATCTATAGATTAAAAAGTCAAGATCAGGATGAAAAAAAACCCTCGCTATCGTAAGAAATTTTCTTTACCAGATCGGGCGTATTTTTATTCACTCCCCGCTTAGTAATAAGCTTTGAAATGGTATGTGCGGCCATTTGCTCCTCATTGACAGGTTTAAGAAATGAATATGCTCTTTCCGGTGACAGGCCAGGATCGATCCAGGCTTTTCCGTTTTCGGGACCGAGAATCACCGGCATTCTCTTTTTGGTATTATGAATCTTCTCCATCAATGAGTTTGCCGAAGTAGTTACAATGGTACAGGTGCTTACAATCTCACCAGTCTCGCGATCGGTCCAGTTCTCATACAGGCCGGCCATAGCAATTGGGGATTCATCCCGGAGGTAGATATAATGAGGGATCTTCTCCTTATCCCTCTGTTGCCACTCATAAAAACCCCTGCATAGTACGAGGCATCTCCTTGATTTCGCGGATGCACTGAATGAAGGTTTTACCAGGATAGTTTCCATACGTGCATTAAAAGTCTTTCTTCGAATATCCTCTGCAGCATCCGAATCCTTCACCCAGAAAGGTATAAGTCCCCATTTAAGCATACTTATAGCTTCCGGGTCTTCAGACTGTATTACAGGAAGGTCCGGGAGCTCAAAAGCATTAAAATAGTAACCCGGACGAAAGGATGATGTTTGGCTGAATCTTGCACCGAACCTCTTCTCAAGTTCATTCCTCGTAAGATTTATATTTATTGTGTAGCACATCGATCAGGCTGACTCCTATAATTTCTCCCAAAGGGAATTGGTAAAATAATCCCTGTTGTCAAAAAAATTTCTGATCTGTTTAAATCCTGACTTTACAGCAAATCCATTTATGTCATCGAGGCTGTATTTTTGAGAGATCTCCATATAAATGGGTTCAGACTCATTGAATTTAACAAGCATTGGGACCGCTTTTATATTGACCTCTTGCTGCTTCCGGCTTATCAGATAGCTTCTGGCTGCACCACCCAGGGGATCATAGACCGGGTAATGATAGAAGGCCTCAGGATCAAAATCTGCATCAAGATCTCTGTTAATCCTTTTGAGCAGATTAAGGTTAAATTTCCGGGTAATACCCGATGAATCATTATAGGCGGCCAGGATGACCTGGGGATCCTTTCGCAGATCAAAGCCAGTAAGGATCTGATCACCTTTCTGAAGGTTCTCTCCAAGACCGGTAAAAAACTCTACTGCCTCCTCCATCGAGAAATTACCAATATTTGAGCCAAGGAACAGAACAACCTTTTTGCATGTATCCTTTCTGCTAATCTCTTCCACCGCTTCAAAATAATCCAGGTTCAAAGGATCAATCGAAAGTCCGGGAAACTCTGAACCAAGATCTTCAACGAGACTCCGTATTACGTTGCTGGAGATATCTATAGGATTGTATACAAACCCGGCCTTTTTTTGCAGAAAATGACTGATCAGGACTTTGGTCTTGTATGCATCACCGGCACCAAATTCAATCAGGTGGAACCGGTCGCAGTTACTTTCAAATTGTTCAAGTAAATCCTGTTTATACAGAGAGAATATCTCATACTCACAATCGGTAAGATAATATTCGTCAAGTTCCATTATCTGCTGGAAAAGCCTGTCTCCCTCCCCGTCATAGAAGTATTTGGAACTCAGGAACTTGGGACTCGCACTTAGTCCCTCTTTCACATCTTCCCGAAACTGGTCTGTCGATCCGGCATCAGATTCTGACCCTGAATCTTTAACCAATACACCAGGATCCTGATTAAACATATGGTCATCTCCTGTAGGTGACTGGTTTTTATCAGATTGGACTTTCATTTGTTGCGTGTTAGTCATTGGTTTCAGCAAGCCGGAATCCATTGAATTGCCATCGTTTACCGGTCTGAAAAAAATTTCTGTAGGTCGGCCGGATATGTGATCCGGGGGTAGCACAAGAGCCTCCGCGTAGTACCATCTGGTTGATCATGAATTTACCATTGTACTCACCGACCGCCCCTGGGGGTTTGACGTAACCGGGATAAGCCAGGTATGAACTACCGGTCCATTCCCACACATCCCCATAAAACTGTCCTGTACCATCCTTTTCAGGAAGGGGCATATAATTACCACTTTCGAGAAAATTTGCATTTACATCAGATCCAAACCGCATACATGCAGTTTCCCATTCCGCCTCTGTGGGCAATCTCAGACTCTTCCAGGCAGCATAAGCGTCGGCTTCAAAATAACTTATATGGCTGACCGGGGAATTCATATCAAGGTTCTTATATCCCGAAAGGGTATAATAATACCATTCACTACCCTCACTATTCCAGTAGAGCGGAGCTTTTACACCGGATACATTGATCCAGTCCCATGCCTCAGCCAACCAGAACCTCCATTCCCTGTATCCTCCATCCAGTATGAAATCCAGGAATTCCCTATTTGTAACAGGCCGGTCCATAATCCTGAAACCCGGCAGGTAGGTTTTATGGCGGGATAGTTCATTATCAAAACTGAAGCCCCCTCCCTCATGGCCAATTTCCTGAATCCCCTCGGCGATCTCATGAAAAGTCACATCTGCAGTCCCCGAATCATCTGCAACAGGGGGATTGAAATCAGCATACACCGGGTACATCGGATTGTGGCCAAGTATGAATTTAATATCTGTCAGCAGCAACTCCTGATGCTGTTGTTCATGATTGAAACCGAGCTCAAGCAAGTCCATTACCTCTGAGGACTCATCTGTGAGTTCCTCGAGAAACTCAAGATTCTCGTGATCAACAAACTCACGGTACACGACAATCTCATTGGTAGTGGGTCGGGTCATATCCCCTCTCCTATTTCTGAGAACCCGGTCTCCGGCAGTTTCGTAATAACTATTAAAGAAATAATTGTACTTGGGATTATAGGGTTCATATCCCTTTTTAAACTTCTCAAGAATAAATTTTTCGAAAAACCATGTGGTGTGACCCAGGTGCCATTTCGGGGGACTAACATCTTCCACCGGCTGTACGACAAAGTCTTCCTCTTTAAGCGGGCGACATAAAAATGAAGTAGTCTGCCTGACCAAAACGTACTGTTCGGTCAGTTCTTTTTTACGGGACATCTGCCTGTTTTTTAGAAAATGTAACTGACGGAGAAAATGACTTGTTTGGCGCGACTGTCAAAATTGACCTGTTGTCCTCCGACTTCAATATGATCCCCGAGTTGTGATAGATTTCCCTCGTAGCGGATATCAAGACCCACCTTCCAGATATCCAGTCCCGCAGCAAGCTGGTACCCTATGGTAGCTGATTTCAGTGCAGCTTCATACCCGGTTATTTCCGTCAGGTTACTCTCATTGGATACAATAATACTGGCTATGGGTCCCAAGCCAAGTCTCAGAGTACCCAGTTTTGCCCCGAACAAAAGGGGAATATCAATCCTTCCTATTCGTTGCTTTGCAATTTCGTCAATGGTTGTGTTCAGGTCAGTGACCGTATATTCCGTAGCAATAGATGTAAAAACAAGTTCGGGCTGAAAAAATATGCCAAACAGGGAAGCCCGCATCAGTCCCCCAAAATGATATCCAATCTGACTTCCGGGATTCGATTTTATCTTGTAATCTACCGTCTCCATATCAAGCATTATATTGGTAAGGTTCAGTCCCCCCTTAACCCCAAATTCCAGCTGGGAAAAAGCTGATAAGCCCAATAAACA
The DNA here is from genome assembly GCA_011053095.1 of Bacteroides sp. Lineage (GTDB taxonomy): Bacteria > Bacteroidota > Bacteroidia > Bacteroidales > SM23-62 > SM23-62. The sequence goes on along the minus strand of DRHS01000032.1, from coordinate 7,222 downwards.
AAATGCTGCAAGTAGTATTATTCTTTTCATGATCAGGTAATCGTCTCAAATTATTTCTCTAAACTATACTTTAATAATGTTTTTATCAAGCCGGATCAAAAGTAAATTCTCATAAACTATATTTGTGTCCGTCAAATGACATTGATTTAAAATATTAACGCAGCGGTTACGTCCTCATAATATGAAATCTCAGATACGTCGAATTTTTCTCTTTTTTACAACGTTTATTATCATCATTGATGCTATCACATTTTCTGGATTCCTCAATGATTTCAGCTGGTCTGGCACCATACCGGCAGTTCTGATCTACTGGATAATCCCTGTAATCTTTATCACCTCCCTCCAACTCTATGGCCGAAAATTCCTTGCTTCCAACAGGCCGGGATTTTTTGCAGGCTTTTACGTTTTTGCGGGTTATTTCCTCGCTTTCTATATCCCAAAACTATTCTATACGGTATTTATCCTGACTGAATATACCCTGAAAATTATAGCATATCCGGTCACCAGGATTTTCTCAAATTTTCTGAATGCAAATTTCCCTTTCGGGGAATTCATGATCGGCGGTCCCCTGAACTTTATATCCCTCATTGTTCTGCCCCTCTCCCTTCTCTCCTTTATCGTAATCCTTGCCGGGATGGCCTTTGGACGTTTCAATTTCAAGGTCCGTCACATGGGAATAGACTCCCCCTACCTTCCCTCACACTTTGATGGATTTAAATTAATACAGATCTCGGATCTCCATCTGGGAAGCCTGTACGGACATGAGGACAAAATCCTGAAAGTAGTGGATCTTATCAACCGGGAATCCCCTGATATTATTGTATTTACGGGTGATCTTGTCAACAACCTTGCAGCTGAAGCTGAGGGGTGGACTGAAATTCTGAACAAAATGAAATCCAGATATGGCAATTTCTCCATCCTCGGGAACCATGATTACGGTGAGTATTACAACTGGCCAAGCGAAAAAGCCAGGCAGGAAAACATGAACGATCTATTGGCAGTCCACAAAGATAGCGGTTTTACAGTTCTGTTGAACCAATCAGCCCGGATCTCCCTGAATGGGCAGAACGAAGCGACAGTGAATGGTATTATCACTGGCAATTTACAAGAGATCCCATCCCGGGAAGCGGATGATGCTGAAGGTAATGAGCAAGTCCCCAGCCAGAAAAGTAATGATGACAAAGGTGATCAGCAAAATTCAAACCAGGAGATTTTCATTGCTGGTGTTGAGAACTGGGGACTTCCGCCTTTTAAGCAGTATGGCGATCTGAAAAAAGCACTTAAAGACATCCCTGAAAAAGCATATACAATCCTTCTATCCCATGACCCGTCTCACTGGGATGCTGAGGTCCTGAATAAATCCACAGTCAATCTAACCCTTTCCGGTCATACACACGGAATGCAGTTTGGTATACGGACCAAAAAATTTAAATGGAGTCCGGTACAAATGAAATATCCCCGATGGATTGGTTTGTACCAGCAGGGATATCGTTATTTACATGTTAATCCCGGTCTTGGCTATATCGGGTATGCCGGCAGGATCTGGATCCCACCTGAAATTTCTGTAATTACACTTAAAAAAACTACTTAGCAGCTTTTCACTAGTACCCTTAAAAATCAATATTGGTAAGATCTGTCAGATTTTGTAGTTGTCCCCCTTCAACCAGGCGGGTAAAATGATCCAGGGATATATTGCCTCTTAATTCAATAACAAAAAAACTGTCGTCAGTATGCATCATTACAATGGCCTCCCTGACGATTCCATCATTTTCCTGAATCCTGATAAAAATATCCTTTTCACCGGTTTGTATTCTGAACAGATCCTGAAACTCATTCCTGCTTGTAAAACTGATAACAGCCTCACTGAGCTCTGCAGCCAGTCCACCACTTCCAGAATCGCTGTTTCCTGCAGACTCTCCCTCTCCGGCAGGTCCACCATCTGAGTCCGATCCACCATCTGAGGTCGATCCGCCGCCTGGGTTCGATCCGGTTTCGAGCATCAACATCCGAAAGGCGGATAAATCCTGCATCAGTTTTTTTATTTCTGCCTGTTCAGGATTCTCATCACTTAAAAACATTCCCACGAGTCCCGGGGGAAAACTAATTGCAACAATATTTTCCTTGTTCCGGTAATAATCAAAAACAGTTTTAAAGGATTTTGCATTTTCCGGCGCAATTGTACAAGCTGGCACAAGAATAAGTAAGGCCAGTGCCATAATAACAAAAGCTGCAGCATTTAAACGAGCCCTGTCAGAATACGGCTTTGGTCGTCTGCCAATATCTAAAACTCTCATCTATTGATCTTCGAGTTTCTCAAGCTGGTCCATTCCATCAATGTCCATGGTCTCGGATAATTTGGCAATGGTTTTAAGATCGATCTCACCAGTGATTGCAATCAGAGCATTATTGTCACCTTCACCACCTACAATAAGAAGAAGTTCAACAATGACACCGCCTTCTTCCCGTGCCAGGATGACTACATCGGATTCGCTGTTTTTGACAACCATGAGTTCTTTGTACTGATCCTTTTGAAGATCCTTCATAATCTCATCGTAAAAATTCACTCCCTCGCCGAGTGCATCTTCATCTTCAACAACCAGGATTTTAATTCCGGTCAGTTTTCCGAAAACATCCTGCACATCCTCCAGTTCCTCATCCTCAATACCTTCAAGGTTGGCAAACATGCTAAACATGTATTTTGAGATATAAACGGTTGTGAAGCCCTCCTGTCCGGAGTATTTGTCAAATACCCGGTCAATGGACTTATTCTGGGCCATGGCAACTACCGACATCCCGATTAAACAAACAATAAATAGTAACTTTTTCATGACTTATATAATTTAATTTATTAGTTGGATATTAGTTTTCTTGTTTTTTCAATTGTGTTAAGATGCTCAAGGTGCTGGATCCCAGATCCGAATGAGAACACCGGATGCATGTAATTAATTCCAGCATCAAGCTTTTCAATGTTTTTAAGGGGTCTTCTTCCTGTGTTCATCGTCTCAGAAACCATATATAGAACCTTTTTTGCTTCGGTATAAGCCAGGTAAGGATCCTCGAATGTATCCTGCCTGACTTCCAATGTTGAGTTCTGCCGGATCTGCATATCAATAAAAATCCCCAGCAGGATAAGGATTACGGCAGCTGCGCTGCTTAATATGTAGGGTCTGAGCTTTATTCCCCCGCCGAATTTTCTTGATTCTGAGCCGGTTAACGCTTCTCCGACAGGCTTTTCCAGAGTCCTGATCCGGCCTTTCCTTTCTTCCTGGCCGGTATCAGTGATCATACCTTCGAGCTGTTTCCCCAATTCCGTAAACTGCCCGTCCTGTATCCCTGGAAGGGCATCCTCCTTCTCCCTTTTAAAATACCCGAATAGTTTCGCCTCGGCCTCCAGATGAGTTGGAATATCCTTTCCGGAAAAAAACTCGCGCAGGCTTTCCTCCTCAAGGGTATTTGTCTCACCCCGGTAGTATTTTTTGAGCAACTCTTCAATCCTTTTCAGATCATTCATGCCTGGTATATTTTGGTCAGGGAATCCCTGAGTTTTTTTCTGGCCCTTGAAATATTGACCCGGATTGTATTAAGCTCCAGGCCTGTAATTACTGCGATCTCCTCGTATTCCATCCCCTCGATATCTCTCAATTGCAGGAGGGTTTGCTGTTGTTCCGGGAGACTTCCGATGATATGGTTCACTTGCTCCATTGTATCTTTAAGTTCAAGACTGCGTTCGGGATCTGGTTGCCTGTCAGCCTCATCGAACCTGTATCTTGTTTCATCGCGGTCATCATAGTATTGTGGCTTTTTTAGCTTTATTTTATCAAGGCAAAGATTCCTGGTCATCCTGAAAGCGAATGCTTCTATGTTTTTAACCTCTGCCATCTGCTCTCTCCTGTCCCACAACTTCATCCAGATATCCTGTACCACATCCTCAGCATCATGGACGTTACCAAGCAGTCTGTGTGCGTACCGGTATATCTTTTGGCTAACTGGTAAAACTTTCTCTTTGAACTCGTTCGCATCCATGGATTAATCCCGCTGTCTATTCCAAATTTAGCCATCTTTTTTCATCCCAATTGTCCTGAACCCATAAATTGCCCCTAAATGCAATCATAAACAGTCAATAACCACCTCACAGTTTGGGTTATAGAACATCTTTAAGGGAATCGAGACCTTCCAGATCCGACAACGCTTCCAGGTCCTCCATCGTGAACTTACCTTCGATGGATACCAGAACGTTATCTTCTCCCCCTACAACCACCAGCAGTTCAGTAAGTTTTCCATTATCTTCTTTTGCAAGAACGAGTATTTCCTGCTCCGAATTCTTAACAACCACCAGTTCCTTGTAATCGTCAAAATCAGCTCCCTTAAGCTCTTCCATAAAGTTCACCCCTTCTACTTTCACCTCGCTGTCATCATCCATGGCAATAACACGGACACGTTTTATTTTACCAAGCGTACCTTCAAGCTCCCCCTCTTCAGATTCCATGTTAGAGATTACCTCGAACATATCCTGGGTAACGAGTACTGTTGTGAAACCATCCTTTCCGTAATACTTATCAAATAATTTGTCAATCGGGCTCTTCTGCGCATTCACCAGCAAGGGAAGCAGAAGCATCGGTAATAAAAATGCAATTTTTCTCATCTTTTAATAATTTAGTCTAATATCCAGATTCAAATCAATGACGAGCATGGCAGCAAAACATTACAGCAGGTAAAAAAGTTTTTTTGGAAAAGTTCTGGCAAACACATCACCTGATACCGGGTTAGAAGGCCTGTCCAGGCTAAACTGAAAATATCAGTATGGAGATCTAATTCCCGTCCGAGGCAAATTTCAATATAGCGTCCAGAAACTCCTGAGGTGCCCTGGTAGGCCGTCGGGTTTCGGCATTTACAAAAACCAGATCAAGATTTCCGGAACAAAGAAGTTCATCATTTTGATTAAATACTTCATGGAAAAATCGAATTCTCGCTGCAGGCAGTTCCCTCAGAATGGTTCGCACAGTCAGCTGGTCATCATAAAACGCTGGATTATAGTATCGTATATGAAATTCCCGAACAGGAAGGATAACACCACTGTCCTCCCATCCCTTATAAGTAAATCCCAGAGTCCGCAGCATCTCTGTCCTGGCCACCTCGAAATACGTCGCGTAATTGCCGTAATAAACATATCCCATCCGGTCCGTCTCAGCATACCGGACCCTTATCTGTGTATCAAATTCATAATGCATACCCAAAAATAACTAAATTCGTAAAACTCCTCCGGGCTGGAGTTATCTATAGTTACCCTTTTATATTAAACAGGATTTCAAGCCATTACAATAATCGCTGCTAAAGAATTTCAAAATCTTGGTAAATATATTTGGAAAACAAAGAATTGGTTATAATTTTGCATCCCGAAAATGTATAGGTCGAATCAGTAGCTCAGTTGGTAGAGCACATCCCTTTTAAGGATGGGGTCCTCGGTTCGAAACCGAGCTGATTCACTTTATTAGCCCTGTAAGCACCATGTTTACAGGGTTTTTTTATCTCCTTTAGTCAGAATTTATCATCTGTGTTGCTGATAATTACCAATTGTAATCATAAATGGTAAATCAGAGGCATATGATCACCATACACACTGAGCGGGTCGATTTGGGTGGAAATAATCGGATAAGGTTAGGTTTTAATGACAATAAAGGCATTCTGGCTGACCTGAACAAGCTGACAGATCTACGTTGGAGTCCGACGCTCAAGTCCTGGCACATCCCATATCGTAAAGATCATTTAACTTATCTAAATGAATTCTTCTTTGGCCGATATCACTTTATCCAGAATGACACGGTTTCAAAAGAAACAATTTCTGGTCTAAAAATAATTTCCTATCAAAATGTACCTTCTGAAGACAGAATCTATCTCGCTTTTGATTACAATAAAGAAATTATTGATCTTGTTAAAACCCTCGAGGGTCCTTATTGGCACAAGGATCTAAAACTATGGTCTATCAGGGGTGGGAAAGAAAATTTTCATGCGATGGTCGATGTTTTTACCAGAACTGAAATAGAACATGTTTCCTCCGAAATCTATACTCCGGAGTCTATTAAACGGCAAGGACCTGCTGAAAAAGTTAATACCTCCCCCCTCCCCGAAAAATTCATGAATTACATGATGCTCAAAAACTACAGCATCCGAACCATACAGGCCTATGAAATGCACCTTTCAAAATTTCTTACCAACCTCGCTCCTAAAGAAATTACAGGGCTTTCCTCTGACCAGATTAACTGTTACATTAGAGATGTAGTAGTCAAAAATAATTATTCCAGCTCCTATCAGAATCAAATGATTAATGCATTTAAACTCTACTTCAGAGTTATGGCAGCAATAACACTTGATACAGCTTCTGTTCCGAGACCCAAACGCTCAAAAAAACTTCCCATCGTCTTATCAAAGGAGGAAATTTCTGCAATTATTAAATCAATCAGGAATTTTAAACACCGTTTAATTATCATGATTATATATGGTACCGGTATGCGCCTTTCTGAATCAGTCAATCTTTGCATTTCAGATATTGATTTTAATCGAAAACTCATCCACATAAGGGCAGGGAAAGGCAAAAAAGACAGGATAGTCCCCCTGCCATTAATACTTATCAGTAAACTTCAGGAATACCTCGAACTGTATAAACCGGGAAAATATCTCTTTGAAGGAATCAAGGGAGGGAGGTACTCGGTCCGCAGTGTACAGAGTATCTTAAAAACGGCTCTAATTCGAGCAAAAATTAGCAAAAACGCATCGATACATTCGCTGCGTCATAGCTTCGCCACCCACACCCTTGAACAGGGAACTGATATCAGGTTGCTGCAGGAAATACTCGGGCATTCCAGCATTAAAACAACCGAAATATACACACATGTAAGCAACACCAGCATCCTCAGAATCAAGAGTCCCATAGATAAAATCGACCTATAATCCTAATAACATTCACCTACCCATCATATTAGAACACATTACGAAATAACACAAAAATTCTTTCATCAAATTAACCTCGTTTTAACCTTTAAATATTCAAATAATGTCTAACTTAAATTCGTCTATAAACAAGTTAGGTCTAATTGCAAATGTTTAAAAGTAAAACAATAACAGATCAATAAATAGAGATTTCGTGCGGGTTTGGGTATAGTTTGTTGAGTGGGCACGGTCCTCCCCGCTCGTGTGGGTATTAAAGTTTTGGGCATGAAAAAAGTGT
>DRHS01000031.1 GCA_011053095.1 Bacteroides sp. | reverse complement strand
TAGTAACGTTAACAATCAACAAATCAGAGATATAACAATGAAGTTAAACAGCAGACCACGGAAAAATCTAAACTTTAATTCACCAGGATGCATTTTTTTAAATAGTTTTGATTCTAAAGTTGCACTTGCTTCTTGAATTTCCGTATCGGAAGATTTAAGATATTATATCAAATCATATCGTTAAAAGACTTAATATTCCAGTTTGGTATCATTTTCCGGATAAGTTCTTACCGTCCACGTTTTGTTTCAACAATGACAACCCCGTTCGCCCCTCTTGATCCATACACCGAAGCAGATGCATCTTTTAAGACATTGATACTTGCAATATCCTGAGTAAGTATATTGCCAAAGGCAAATACATCCACCTCTCTTCCATCCACAATTAATAATGCAGCATCAGAGCCGGTCGATGAAATTGTGCCACGGATGATTATCTCACCACTACCTGTTACCTGAGCCGATGAAGAAAACATATCTGCCATTATATCATAAATACTGGAGTATCTTGAAAAATTCAGGTCACTTTCGTTCACATTTGAAATGGCGTACAACTTCTCGGCATCCTTAACATGCCCATAACCAACTGCCAATTCCCGGTTCTCTGGGCCGGGCAATAATTTTAAATCAACCAGAACGTATTTTGTAGTTTTTTTTATTTTAACTTTTTTCCTGGCAAACCCATTGGCTTTTATGCTTAGTTTGTCGGCTGGAGCACATGAAATTGTAAACTTTCCCAGTGTATCGGTAAGTACCACCTCATTGTTGCTTTTTGCTTCGATATTTGCATTTATTATTGGAATACTCTCGAAGGCTGTTACTCTTCCCTCAACAACCTTCTCCTGTCCTGAAACCAGGCAAGAGGAAATAAAAACAAATAATGTAAAACTGATTATCTGAAATAAAAATCTCTTCTTCCTGGTTATATTATTCATAGCATCCTTTTAAGTTGATGATCTGGTCAGATAGCAACTATTCGATTATATACAAGATATGATAACTAATCACAAATATGATACTATTATATTATGATCAATTTCCTGGTCTGCCTGTATAAATTGTTTATTACCTGGATAAAATAGACTCCTTTGTTGAGGTTTGAAAGATCAAGATAAATTTTTGTTTCTTCCACCAGATAAACAGTTGTTAGTTCCCCTGTAATGTTGTAGATGTGTATTTGATTTTGTTCTTCTCCTGAAAGACCTGTAAGAGTAATGTACTTACCGGGAGCAGGGTTGGGAGAGATCTGGAAATCTATCATAAAATAGCTGGCCTTTTCAGCCAGGGTTGACTCGGTTTTAAACGACCAGACATCGCCTGTAGTTGTACCGTTTGCATTCTTCTCATCAATTCTCCAGTAAAAGGTTGTGCTGCCTTCAAGTGGCCCCGGATCGAAGGTGCCGGCCTCCTGGTTTTTAATAAATGGAGGTGGATTTGAGGTGCCAAAGTAAATATCATGTGAAGTTGCTTTGTACTCACTGGTCCATTTTAATGTCTGCTCAACATCTGTATTGGTTGCACCCTTCAGGGGAACAGGTGTATGTGCCCGCTTGGGAGGATCGGTTTCTGTCAGTGTAAACTCTCCAAATGGCCTGTTCTCAAAGCTCTGCAGATAATCCGACAGCAATTCCCGCATTTGAGCAACAACTTCAGGATGCTGATCCAGAATGTTAACGGTTTCAGCTGAATCAGCATTCAGGTCGTACAACTGGTCAAGATCAAAATAGTTTGGGTTTCTCAACGATGCATAATGCCCTAAATGTTTATTTTGAGTTAAATAGGGATAATCAAGGATATCTCCAGTAAAGCCGACATAAGTTTCACCCCTGTCTATTTCGTCCTGAACATCTTCAGGGTAGCGAACTGCAATATACTTCCAGTCTTTGGTCTTTACGGCCCTGGAATATCCCAGTTCCCCGAATAAGGAGGTATGTGCCTCACCGCTGCCGGTTTCAATAATTGATTTCAGGCTCATGCCGTCTGTTTCCAGTCCGGCCGGTTGCTCAATGCCCGCCAGGTCAAGTAAGGTTGGAAGGAAATCAACAGTCTGTACAAGTCCGCTGTAAACAGAACCTGCTGTAATGGTCCCTTTCCAGTGCATTAACATGGGAACTTTTAATCCGTAGTCGTGTAAAGTAGCCTTCCCGTGCCTATATGAACCATGATCCGGCATAAATATGATCAGGGTGTTTTCATCCAGGTTCAATTCAACGATCTTATCGTAGATTGCTTTTATACCTTCATCAAGCAACAGCGCATATGCATCTTTTTCAGGCAAGCCTTCCGCAACGTATTTATCCTGGATCTCCTGCCTGGAAGGCATAAAATCCCAGGTAGTGTCAACAACTCCTTCACCCGTTAATTTCGGATCAGCATCAAAACTGCTCCAGTATTTTCCGTCTTTTTTTCCCCAGGGAGCAGGACCATGGTGCAGTGTGGTATTGAAGAACAGGAAGAATGGATTGTCCTTTTCCTGCTCAATAAACTCCCTGGCCTTGGCCACGGTCCATTCCAGGTTATGGATATTCAGTGCATCATTCCTCAGCTCCTTAACGTTCGCCATGTAAATCCCATCAGCATAATCGAAACCGTAAGACCTAACTATGGATTGGTAAACATCATGATTGTGTTTCATTTTTGCATCCACAGCCGGATCGTAAGGATCATCTCCCTGGGCATATGTCTGAAGGCCATATGACGGCCAGTTGGATAATGAGAGGATACCATGTTCCATGATATGTGATTTGCCGACAAAGCCTGTTTTATACCCATTTTCTTTCAGAATAGTTCCCAGATGCTGTTCGGTTAAGGTTAATTCGCAGCTGTTTTCCGTTCTTGTCGGGGTACCCAACGGAAATTTGGCCAGGTACGCCTCACCTTCACATCTACCTGAAAATTTACCTGTAAGCAATGAATAACGCGACGGGGAACAAACAGTTACCGGGTGATGTGCATTGGTAAAAGCCATCCCGTTCCGGGCCAGCATATCTATAGTTGGTGTGTATACGGCTCCATTGCTTGTATATCCAATGCTGTTGAAGCTCTGGTCGTCACTGAAAATGATCACAATATTCGGCTTCTGACCACTTAAACTTGAAGTAAGCAGCAAGCAAAGAAAAAGCAAAAAATTCCTCACGTTTCTAAGATTTAATAATGCAGGCAAATATGCGGAAAATCCCCGGATTAGAGACTTCAATTGAAAAAGAAACCGTCTTAATTAGCTATTAAGACGGTTTCTTTAAAGAATTTACACCCTTAGAAACGCAAGTTTCTGTAGGGGATCTGTACTAAAGAATTATTGTTATTTAATTACAACCGTTTTCCTGACCTTATTTCCCTCTCTGTCGGATACAGAAACTACGTACATACCTGTTTCCATATCACTCACGTCAATCGAAGTGGAATTTTGGATCTCCTTCAACATCTGACCAGTGAGGCTGTAGATCTGCAATGATGCCACATCCATGCCACTTACCTGGAACATACCGGATGCCGGGTTCGGATAAATAACTACGCCAGAAGCCATATCGTTCTCAACCGAAGTTGCGATTGCTGTTGTAAAAATACCTGTGTATGATTTATGAAGTAGCTGATTGAAGTCATCCATAGCAGGCGGACCAACCGTTATAAAGTACATTTCACTGACATTCATTTCATCTCCCGAAATAAATACGGTCTTGTTATCATTACTCCAGACGAATGTAATACCGGATATTGCAGGATCAAATACAATTCCCTTATTCACGCTGTCGCGAATCATCGATTTTGAAAACTCTATTGACATAGTCGTATTTGGAAGAACGTCTGTTGCATTATTTTCCGGAAATGTGGAAACAATTTCTGGCTTTGGCGGCAGGGTCTTGAACCTGATCGTATCCGGAGCAAGCATGGTAAGGCCGTTTGCAGCTTCAGCAGCGTCTGATACAACTAATGTATACCAGGTTTCGAAATCCAGGGAATCATGTGTGATAGTCAGTAAGTCGGCATCATTCTCAGTAGTCCATGTATCAACCCTGCTTGTAAGCGCCGGAATCATAGTAACCGCAGCAGAAGTTTTTGTCTGGTCCATTGTGTTATCGAATTGGATTTCGATATCATCTGTAACCTCGAAGCTCAATGAATCACTACGTTTCGGTTTAATTGACGAAATAGCCGGTGGTTTGGGTTCAGCCAATACCAAGTTAAATTCGAGGCTGTATAATTTTCCACCACCGTTGCCAACGGTGTCGGCTGTTGTAACTGTTAGCTCGTCAGTATTATACCTCATGCTATAATCAGTTGCAGGTATTTTAAGAGATGGTGGATGCGGAGTACCATCAACACCATCAATAAGTACGTGATACTGATCGGTATCAAAATCTTTGAGTATGAAGTTAGCATCATCGCCTCCTGATACATCAATGTATCCAATATTGACAAACTCAATACCGACTTTTCCGTCTAGAGTAAACTTCAGCCATTCACTACCCTCATCATCAAGCCTGTATTGGTTTCTTCCGCGAACACCTATTCCTCCTCTGTTACCATCAACATCCTGACCCAGCTGCATCCTGCTTTCTCCTGTTAGAATCAGGGAAAATGATTTCCCGAAAAGCTCAGTAATTGTTGTTGACCCGACATTTGTTGAGTTCCAGGACGTGACAGCAAAAACACAAGGTTCATATGTTGTGGGTGTTTTCGCCTCAAGTTCGATTTGACCCGCAACACCGATCTTAAACAGAAGTTCAACATGTGGATCGTCAACTGCAAATGCTTTGCCATCGGCAGTAGCACCAGAACCAGATCCGCCAATTCCGACTCCAAGAAAACCTTCGTTTGATGATCCATAGCTTTTTCCATCCGGATTTGTAAATTCCACGACAACATCCTGTGCCTGTAGATTGATAAAATAGCTGCTTGCTGCTAAAACTATTAAGGCAGCAAGAACTTTTCCAATTATATGTTTTTTCATAATATTTTAATTTTAAGTTTGTTCTTATTGAATCACAAGCATTTTCCTGACTCTCTTGCCATCCTTGTCAGATATGGAGACGACATAAGAACCCGATCCGATATCACCTACATCAAGTACAGTTGTATTGAAGAACTCTTTCATCAAGCTCCCTGAGAGGCTGTAGATTTTTACGGATGCAACATCCATACCCCGAATTTGAACTAAATCAGCTGCAGGATTCGGATAAAGTGCTATATCAGAAGCTTTAGCATCCTCTGTCGAAACCGCCCAGGTATTGAAGGTAAATTCGTAAGCTTCCGCTAATGTCTGGCCATATATATCGGTTGCAAGTGTACTGATTGTTCCTGCGTATGAAGTATTTTCCATTGCACCTGAGATGTATACTGTGCTTTTGTCATCGCTCCAGGCGAACATCGAATCGGCTATTACCGGTTCAAATGAAATTGCCTTTTCAACGCTGTCAGGTATCATTGATCTTGAAAAATCAATACGAATTGGTGTATTTTCCGAAACAGTTTTACCTAAGTCTACAGGCCAGGAACCAAGAACCGTTGGAAGCTCCGGAAGAGTCTGGAATGTAAATGTGGTATCGCCTGTGGCAGTTAAACCATTTGCACTTTTCAAACTCGCGGCAACTGTCACCATATATGGGGTATGAAGCGCCAGATCGTCGAATGAGATCGTCAGTATATCGCCTACTTCACCTGTACTCCAGGCATCAGTCCTGTTTGCAACATCCGGTGTGATTGTTACAGCTGCAGATGCAATGGTCTG
>DRHS01000030.1 GCA_011053095.1 Bacteroides sp. | reverse complement strand
CCCTCAGCTGATCCCGGCAAGGTCAGTGAGCGAATGCTGAGAACAACCAGGATCAGCAGGAGTAAGGGCATCAGGATCTTGGTATATTTTTCGATCCCTTTCTTAATTCCTGAAATAACGATCAATGAGGTCATACATCAGAAGGAATGATAACCTGGCCAACACTGTCCTAAGCGTTTCCATGGCAGATACTTTTATTGCCGTACTTGCCGGTATAGCCATTTTCCCGGCGGTGTTTGCTTTTGGAATTGATCCGGCGGCTGAAGAGGGACTGGTATTCATTGTTCTTCCGAGCATTTTCCAGCAAATGATCGGAGGATATTTTTTCTCCATCCTGTTTTTCATCCTGCTGGCGGTTGCTGCGCTAACATCCACCATCTCTATGCTCGAAGTTGTGGTTGCCTATTTCGTGGAAGAACTGAAATTGACAAGGAAAAGAGCTACCATAATTTCCTCGCTTCTAATATCCGTTCTTGGACTGTTCGCTGCCGGTTCGTGGGGGTGGTTTGATAACCTGACACTTTTTGGAAATAATGTTTTCGGCCTTCTGAATTCATCTGTAAATATTATGCTGCCCCTGGGAGGCTTCTTTATTGTAGTGTTCATTGGGTGGTTTATGGGAAAGAAAGCGGTCGAGGATGAACTCTCAAACGAGGGAAGCCTGAAAGCAAGGTTTACGATAGTATTTAAATTTCTTGTGAAATTCATTGCCCCTATCGCCATAGCCATTGTATTGTTAAACCAGGTGGGGATTATACGACTTTAAAGAAATGACATGTTCAGAAGACTGCTCAGGGACTATCTCTCTCTCACTCGTGGTGAAAGACGCGGGATGCAGGTTCTGAGCCTTCTCGTTCTCCTCCTTATTTTTTTTCGAACTTTTCTTCCCCCGTTTATTCATCCAGCCAATTTTGGTTTTGAACCTCCTGAGGCTGATTTCATTGCTTTCAGGGATTCTGTCCGGAGACTTGAGGCCAGGTATGCTGGTTTTAGCCAGGCAGATCTGCTGAGCTCTTCCGGCCGGTCCGATATCCCTGAACCGGCTGAGTTGTTTCCCCGTTCTGAGCTTTTTCCATTTGATCCCAACACTGCTGAGCTGGAAGACCTGTTAAACCTTCGTGTACCGGAACGAACCGCAAGGATCCTGGTAAATTACAGGGAAGCCGGGGGGAGGTTTGAAGTGGATTCAGACCTTATGAAAATATATGGAATGGACCCGGAACTGTTTAGCCTCCTGGAACCATATATCCGGATACCGGATAGGGTTGCTGATCCGGATGCCATGTCAAGCCCGGATGCGGAGCACCTAAATAGACTTTTGTTCGAGCTTAATTCCGCAGATTCAATACAATTGCTATCAGTGTATGGTATCGGCCCTGTGTTTGCGCACAGGATTATCCGGTACAGGGATTTGCTGGGAGGGTTCTACAACAGTGAACAGTTAATGGAGGTTTATGGTTTTAACGAAGAACAGCAGCAGGAATTAATAAGACGCAGTTATATTGATACCAATATGATTCAAAAAATGGATATGAACAGCACCAGAGCAGATGGATTCCGCAGGCATCCATACCTGGGTCCTTATCAGTCACAGGCAATGGTTGAATACCGGAAGCTGATTGGAGATTATGACCGTGAGATACAAGTACTCGAGAATGGGTTGCTCACGGATTCTGTTTACCGGAAGGTCAGGCCATACCTTGAAGTTAAGAACTGATTTTCCGGATTCCTGTCAAAATCAGCCTGAAATTTACTGCTAAACTGCACGTTAGGAAGGGTATAGGAGATATTTAGATCTTTTTAACAAGTTTTTACTGGACTTCTTACTCCTTTTTTTGTAATTTACAATTGAACCACTATGAAAGACTATTTGATTAAGTCTCTGATTATCAATATCATTATTGTTATTTATATACTATAAACGATAAAAATACTGTGCGTATGAATTTTTTATGAATTTTTTTGAATAATGTAATACTATTTATAAATTTGCCGCTCAATAAATTAAAGCTAGGAGAAAATTATGATTGTTGTTCCAATTAAAGAAGGTGAAAACATTGAGCGCGCTTTAAAAAAGTTTAAAAGAAAATTCGAGAAAACGGGAACAATTAAGGAGTTACGGGGGCGCCAGGCCTATGTAAAGCCTTCCGTGAAGAAGAGACAGACAATGATGCGTGCCGTGTATATCCAGAAACTACAGGATCTGGAAGACTAGGGTTATACAACCACTAACCTGATATAAAGCGCAGACCAACCCTTATTGACTGCCGGTTTTCTTGAAACCGATTCCCGTATTACTTTATGAATTATAAAGAATCCTTCCTGGATTATATCCGGTTTGAAAAGAGGTATTCAGATCATACAATTCTTTCTTACAGGACAGATCTGGATCAATTTGAGGGGTTTTGCATTGAAGAAACGGGAGATTGTGATCTCTGCCGGGCCGATGTTAAACTAATCCGGTCCTGGGTAGTTTACCTGATGGAAGGCGGACTAAGTGCCCGTTCGGTGAATCGAAAAATATCAACTCTGAAATCATTTTACAAGTATCTAATGCGTGAGCAACATATTCAGATGAATCCGATGGACAAGGTATTGAGTCCGAAGCTCAGTAAAAAGCTTCCGTCCTTTGTCGATTCGGATAAGATGGACCTTTTGCTTGACGGACATGATTTTGGAGAAGATTTCAGCGGTTACAGGAACAGGTTAATTATAGAAATTTTATATATAACGGGTATGAGGCAGGCCGAATTGATAGGTCTTAGGGACAGAGATATTGACCAGTTTGAACTGAATATTAAAGTTACCGGCAAACGTAACAAGCAGCGGATAGTTCCCTTTGACAGGGCATACCTGGAGGTGATAAGACAATATATTGAAATCAGGAATGAAAAATTTCCCGAAAGGGAATTTCCAAACTTCCTACTGACTGATAAGGGGAAACCCCTTTATCCGAAATTCGTTTACAAGATTGTGAACTCATACCTGAGGTTCGTAACTACTATGGAACACAGGAGTCCCCACATACTTCGCCACACTTTTGCAACTCATATGCTGAACAGAGGTGCAGATCTTAATGCGATCAAGGAGATTCTCGGGCATGCCAACCTTTCGGCTACCCAGGTTTATACACATAACACTTTTGAAAAATTAGTTACTATATATAAACAAGCAGTCTTG